>NZ_LEKI01000250.1:0-4851 GCF_001029525.1 Nocardiopsis sp. RV163
CCCCGTTACCAGCCTCCCGTCGCCCCCCTGCCCGTGATCACCCAGAACAACTGGGGGTTGCTCGTGCGCACCGACTTCAGCGACGACCGCGCCTGGGCCGCGCTCACGGCGGACGCGGACCGCCTCGACCCACGGATCGACACCCCCGAGGACTACCAGCCCTACGTGCAGATCGTGGACGATCCGGCCTTTGCGGGGGCCACCCCGGAGCAGGTGATGGCAGTCGTCCGCCCCAACGACGACGAGGACGGCGAAGAAGAGGAGACGGGCGAGGAAGTGGTGGCGATCGCCGACCAAGCCTCCATGGCCGGCTCCGAGCGCACCGTCCTGGTGGTGCCCCTGGCGGACGAGGTCGGGTGGTCCTTCCGTCTGCCCTCGGACAAGGTGCGGAGCATGGCCGCCAACCTCTTCGTCGCCAACAACGACATCTTGGACTGGATCAACCAGGGCTTGCCGGACGGGCCGGCGGTCATGATGGAGGAGCAGGGGTAAGCCTGGCGGCCCCGGCGACCGGGGCATCGCTACCGGGGCGCGGAACAGGGCACCCGGGGGGCGGCATGACCCGGCGGGCGCGGGCCCGAGGACCGGGCCCGCGCGCGTCAGGTGCCGCCCGTGTCGACACGGGCCCCGGGTGAGGAGGGTCGCTCCGGAACCCGGCGCCGGAACCCGCCCGAGGCCGCGCCCCGGCCACAACAGCCCCCGCACGACGCCGCGTCGCGCGGGGGCTTGCTCGCACCGGATGCCGTCGCCCCGGGTCGGCTCCCGCTCGCGGACGAGGTTCGCCGCCGCGCACCCCTTCCCCGGGCAGGAGCGGACCTCATCGTCGAGCAGCGGCGGCCTCCCTCGTCACACCCCGCTGCGGCACCCGGCCAGGAGGAGCGCGACCATGCCCTTGGCATCAGCCTGGCCGTAGTCGGGCCCGGTGATACAGAGGTTTCCGATGGCGCGCAGGAGCGTGTAGGCGGTGACACCGGGGCGAAGTTCCTCGGTGGCGGCGCAGGCGTCCAGCAATGACGCGCAGGCCGGGACCAGGGTGTCGAGCATGAGGGCGTGGAGGTTCTCCAGCCCCGGGTCACCGGACCCCAGCGCCGCGCCGAGGCCGTGCTTGGTCACGAGGAAGTCCACGAACGCGTCCGTCCACAGTGCCAGGGCGGTGAACGGCGAGGCGGATTCCTCGAGAAGCCGGGGCGCGAGAGCGGTGCAGGCGTCGATCTGGTGCCGGTAGACGGCAGTGACGAGATCCGCGCGGGTCGGGAAGTTTCGGTAGACCGTGCCGACACCCACGCCGGCGCGTTCGGCGATATCGCGGACGGGCGCCTGGACGCCCCGGTCCACGAAGACCGCCGCAGCGGCCTCCAGCACACCACCGCGGGTGCGCTGAGCCTGTGCCTGGCGTACCCCGACCGACTCGGGCACGGATGCCTCCCCTTGCTAGCGGAACAATGTTCCGTTATTTTGGCGGAACGACGCTCCGCCAAATTATGGCATCCCGGAACCCACAGAAAGCGCAGGACCCCCATGTCCTCGTCCCACTACCTCAGCCAGCAGATCGTCTCGGTCAAGCCCATCGTCGTCCCCTCGCCAGGGCGCGGCATCGACCTTCAGGTGAAGGTCACTGCGCCCCGATCCGGCCAGAACCTGCCCGTGATCGTTTTCTCCCACGGGAACGCGTGGTCACTGGACGGGTACGGGCCGCTCGTCGACCGGTGGGCCGCCGCCGGATTCGTCGTGGTACAGCCCACCCACCTGGACTCCCGCCGCAACGCCATCACCTGGGACGACCCGCGCTTCGCCACCATCTGGCGAGTGCGGATCACCGACCTGCACGCGATCCTCGACCACCTCGCGCACGTCCTGGCCCAGGCCGGCCTGGAGAACCGCGCCGACCGCGGGCGCACCGCCGTGGTCGGCCACTCCTGGGGCGCGCAGACCGCGGGCGCACTCCTCGGCGCGCGCGTGCTGGACGCCGAGGGCACCGCGGGAGAGGACTTCTCCCACCCCGCCGTTTCCGCCGGAGCGCTGATCGGGGCGACGGGAACCGGTGACACCCTCACCCCGTTCGCCGCCGAGAACCTTCCCTTCATGAAACCCGACTTCTCCACCATGACCACCC
The DNA here is from genome assembly GCF_001029525.1 of Nocardiopsis sp. RV163. NCBI lineage: Bacteria > Bacillati > Actinomycetota > Actinomycetes > Streptosporangiales > Nocardiopsidaceae > Nocardiopsis > Nocardiopsis sp. RV163. The sequence goes on from NZ_LEKI01000250.1 coordinate 2,114, forward strand.
CGACCCTGGTCGTCGCGGGCGGTAAGGACGACTCACAGCTCTCCACCCGCGGGCCGGAGTGGTTCACCGACGCCTACCACCTCAGCCCGGCGCCCAAGAGCCTGCTCACCATCACCGAGGCCGAGCACACCATGGGCGGAATCGCCGGCGAGAAGGTCGCCGAGACCACCGACGAGGACCCCGCCCGCGCCGCCCTCACGGCCGACGCGATCTCCGCCTACCTGCGCGCGGCCCTGGACCTCGACGACACCGGGTGGAAAAACCTCCGCGACACAGCCCAAGGCAGTGACGGTACGTGGAGCCTCGCCAGCAAGTGAGACCAGCCAGACCGCCGGGGCACACCCGGCGGTCACCGGCGGGCGGGGCCACATCCCGGCCGGGGCCTTCGGCCACGAGCTTTCGAGCATCCGCGGCACGGGTCGGGATCGGTACCCAGCACGGCCATGTCGGCCCAGACCGACAGAGCGCCCGTGGGGGAGTGGACGTGGCACCGGCGAAACCCGTCGTCGGCCACCAGTCCTGCGCCCCCACCGGGTGAAAAACCTCGACAAGCACGCCGCGCCACCCCGACAAGCGCTCCCGGAACACCACCGCGCTAGTCGGCGCCCTGGTGACGGCGCAGCGCCTGCGCGTCGGGCCGGTCCGGCACCGCCAGCACCCGGTCCGTGGGCGGCGTACGCCCCCACCGGCGCCGGAACTCATAGGCCACCAGCGCCACCAGCACCGACCCCACCGAAGCCAACAGCGCCTGACGCTGGTCCGGGATGACCACCATCGCCACGAAGATCGTCACCAGACCCCCCAACACCACCCACGTCAGGTACGGAAACGCCCACATCCGCAGGGTCAACCGCTGCGGCTCACGCCGACGCACCCGCGCCCCCACCACCAACTGCGAGGCGCAGATGGTCAGGAACAGCACCAACAGGATCGCGCCGATCGAGGCCACCAGGAACGGGAACACCCGGTCGGGCCACAGGTAGTCGGCCACCGCCGCCCCGTACCCCACCACGGTGCCGAGCAGGATCGCCCGCACCGGCACACCACGCCGGTTGGCCCCGCGCAGCACCCGCGGAGCGTCCCCCTGCCGGGTCAGCGTGAACAGCATCCGCGAGGAGGTGTACATCGCCGCGTTCAACACGCTCAGCACCGCGACGAAGACCACGATCTCCATGATCAGCGCCGCCCCGGGCACACCCACGTGCTCCATCACCGCCACGAACGGGCTGCGCCCCGGATCCACGCTGCTCCACGGCAGCACCATCACCACGACCAGGATCGAGGCCACGTAGAACAGACCGATCCGCCAGAGCACGTTGGTCACCGCCGAGGCCACACCGCGTTCGGGCTCGGAGCTCTCACCCGCGGCCACGGTGATGATCTCCACCCCGCCGAAGGCGAACAGCACCACCACGGTGGCCGCCAGCACCGCCACCCAACCGTTGGGCGCCACCCCGCCGTGCTCCCACAGGTTGGCCACACTGGAGCCGCCCGCCCCGCTCCACAGCCCCAGCGCCCACAGGCCGCCGATCAACAGGAACGCCACGATCGTGGCCACCTTGACCAACGAGAAGAACGACTCGGTCTCGGCGAACACGCGCACCGAGACCAGATTGGCCACCGTCATCGACGACAGCACCAGCAGCGCCAGAGCCCACCCGGGCACACCCGGCACCCACCGGCCCAGGATCGCCGCACCTGCCACAGACTCCGCTGCCACCAGCACCGCGTACATCCACCAGTACACCCACCCGATCGTGAAACCGGCGCGGGGACCGAAGGCCAGCCGGGCGTAGTCGGAGAAGGAGCCCCCGGCGGGGACCGCCACCACCATCTCGCCCAGGGCGCGCAGGGTGAAGAACACCAGCGCGCCCGCCAGGACGTAGGAGAGCACAGCGGCCGGACCCGCCATCCGGATGACCGACCCGGAGCCGATGAAGAGCCCGGCACCCACCGAACCGCCGATCGCGATCAGCGCCATGTGGCGGCGCCGGAGCGAGTGGGCCAGCCCGGCACCGGGGGCCTGCGTTTGGTTGGCCGCGCTCGGAGGCGGCGTCGCACTGCTTGTCACCTGGCCAACCTTAGGGAGCATCTCACCCCTTGGACAGGCCCGAACCCACCAAAAACAGAGGATGACCCCATCATGTGGAATATGTAACAACCACCGGCGGGACAGCACACGCCTCCCGCACGGGCCCGCCCCGGTCCGCCGAACACGCGCCGCTACCCTTGCCCGCACCCCACGCGGGTAGCGGCACCCTCCGGCGCCCGGCCGAAACCGAGCCCCCTCCAGGTCCCGTGGCAGCCCCGACCACACGTGGCGGGGACCCCGATCCCGCCGCCCCGCCAACGAACGGTTCGCGGCCACCACCCGGCAGACACCGCACCATGACCAACGCGGCGGCAACCAGGCCCGCACCGACCACCATCACCATGCGGGACCCGCCGACCCTCACCCCGCAGGGGGAGGCGCCACCGCCCCCGCCTGTGCCACGATCACCCACGTGCGCCACCTCACCACGCTCCTGCGCCCGCTCACCAGCGCCCACACCTACCGGCGCTGGGCCTACCTCGTCATCGGCGGCGCACTCCTGATGCCCTACGCCATGGCCGCCCTCGTCCTGGCAACCCTCGTCAACCCCGCCCCCGCGCCCACCGCCTTCGCGCTGACCCTCACCGGGGCCCTGGCCGCCGTCGCCGCCACCGCCTACCTGCCCGGCACCCGCAACGCCCAGACC
>NZ_LEKI01000251.1:0-4838 GCF_001029525.1 Nocardiopsis sp. RV163
GGTCGGCGGGGGAGCCGTCAGCCCTGGAAGTTGATGTCGCGGTGGGACTCCCAGGGGTGGTCGAAGTCCTCCGAGCTGTCCAGGTCGTTCCGCGCGATCTCCGCCGCGCCCGCCTGGACGTTGTCGGCCAGCGTCAGCCCGAGCGCCTGGACGTCGATGAGGGCCTGGGCGGTGTTCTCCTTGAACGCGCTGAACCCGGCCCTGACGTCGTCGTGGCCCGAGGCGCTCTCCGCGTCCTCCATGAGGAGGTCGAACGCGTCGGCGAGTCCGGCCATGGCGGCCGCGAGCGTCTCGGCGTACTCACCGCCCCGCATCCCCTCGATCGGGTTGCCGCCCGCTTCGGTGGTCATGTGGGGGTCTCCTCTCCTCGAACGCGGAACCCGTGTGGAGGGCACGACGCCCTCCACGCACGGAAGGCCCGCCCGCGGCCCTGGAGGCCGCTGGAGCGGGTCCGGATGACGGGTGGGACGCGCGGCCGGGGGCAGGAGTTCCGCCGTTCCCCTGAACTGTGGGGATGCTACCCGGAGAGACGCCGCGTGTGTACCTTTCGCCTCGGTTCGTTAGCTCCTGTTCAGCTGAAGCCGGGGCCGGAGGCGGGTCCGGAACCAGGACGGGGCTCCGGACCCGGACCCGGGCCCGCTCAGGACACCAGCCACACGAAGCCGTACCGGGCCCCCGTCAGGATGACGGCCGTCGCGGCCAGGACGACCAGCGAGAGGTGGATCCGCCCGGCCGGGCGCAGCCACCCCCTGACCCAGGCGGTCACGGCCACGGCCGCGGTGGCCAGGGTGAGCGGGACGGCGACGGCGAGCGGCAGCGTGAGCGCGGGGGACTCGTCGAAGATCCACTGCTGCAGCGTGTGGCTGTCGAACAGCCCGTACGCGACGAGTCCGACGGCGACGAAGCAGCTCAGCGCGGTCAGCGAGGCCAGCGTGCGGGCCAGGACGGTGAACCGGTCCGGTGCGCGGCGGAACTGCACGAACGCGGTGAACAGGACGAGCAGCCCGGCGGCGGCGACCACGCCGTGCGTGATCGGGCTGGTCAGCAAGGTGGTCCGCTCGTAGACCTGGGTGGCGTTGGTGTCCGTGGCCAGGGCGACGACCTCGCCGTCCTCCTCCAGGAAGGTCAGCCGGTCCGCGCCGTTCTCCGCGGACATCCGCCCGCCGCCGATGGGTAGCCAGCGGTCGTCCGCCGCCATCGAACCGCTGACGGAGAGGGTGCCGTCCCCGGCGTCGCGCACGGTCATGTTGTCGAAGAGGGAGACGATCTGGCCGGGCCCGCTGGCGGAGCGGCGGCTGCTGACGTAGGTGCCCGTGTAGGCGCCGAGGTCGGCGCCGGTGTCGGCCTCACCGGTCGGCGCGGCCTGCGGGTCGAAGGTCTCCCAGAACTCCCGGGCCACCGTCATCCGCAGGTCCTCCAGGGGGTTCCCTTGGACGGAGTCGTCGCCGTTGACCGCGACGAACATCCCGGCGTCGATCCCGGGGATCAGGGTGTAGGCGGTGTGCATGCCGTCCAGGTCGCCGGCGTGTCCGATGACCGGGGAGTCCCCGCCCCGCCACTGGTAGGTGCCGTAGCCCACGGCGGGTGCCTCGGGGTGGGACTCGTGCTGGCTCGCCAGCATCTGCCCGGCCACCCCGGCGGGCAGCACGCGTTCGCCGTCGATCTCGCCGTCGCCCAGCATGGCCAGCATGAACCGGGCCATGTCGTCGGTGGAGGCGAGGGAGGCGCCCGCGGGAGCCTGGGAGACGTGCAGGTCCCCGGCCGTGCTGCCGTCGGGCAGGTGGAACGTCGGGACCTCGTAGACCTCGCGGGCGTCGTAGATCTGGAGGAACGCGCTCCTGTCCATGCCCAGCGGCTCGAACAGGTTCCGGGCGACGTACTCCTCGAACGGCTGGCCGCTCACCTCCTGGACGACGTATCCGGCCAGACCGTTCCCGTGGTTGGAGTAGGCGGTGAACCGGCCGGGCTCGTAGAGCTCCTCGGGCTTGAGGGTGCTGTACACCTCCTGGAGGCTCATGTGCCTTTCGGTGTCCCCGGCCGAGGGGAAGTCGAGCACGTCCGCGAACCCGGCGGTGTGGGTGAGCAGGTGGTGCATCGTGACGCCGTCCATGGGCAGCCGGGCGGCCTCGGGCAGGTAGGCGTTGACGTCCTCGTTCAGGTCGATCTCCCCCTCCTCGGCCAGGAGGAGGGCGGCTGCCGCGGTGAAGGACTTGGACACCGAGCCGGTGGGAAGCGTGTGGACCGTGTGGTCCATGGGGGTCTGGGTGGCGAGGTCGGCGTACCCGTGGGAGGCGGAGGCGACCTGCTCGCCTCCGGCCACGACGGTCACGGCCGCGCCGGGCGCCCCGTGCTCCTCCAGCAGTTCGGCGACGCGGGTGTCCGCGAACTCCCGCGCGGTCTCGGGGTTGAGCGGCACGGCCTCGGCCGGGGCGGTGGGTGCGCCGGGCGCGGCGGCGGCCGAGGCCGCCCCGGGCGCCAGGACGGCGGCGATCATCAACGGTGCGGCCAGCATCGGCAGGACGCGGGGAATTCGTGGCATCAGGGGCTCCCGGGGTGTTCTCGCTACCCCTCGAACCTAGGATCCGGCGCTGTTCGGAGCACTGGTGCGCACGGGCGTTCCGGTACTACAGCCAGCTGCACCGCCGGGGGCCCGGGCGCGGCGCGGAGGGGGAGCGGGCGGGTGCGGCCGGGGAAGACCTACCAGTCGGTCGCGGTGTTCGCCGTGCTGCCCGGCGGTTTCGGGAGCCCGGCGCGGACTACGCCCCGGCTCATCCCAGCAGGAAGGTGACGGTGAGCAGGGCCGGGATGGTGAGGAAGGTGGTCACGAGCACCACCTCGCGGACCATCACCTCGCCGGTGCGGTACCGGGTGGCGTAGTTGAAGACGTTCTGCGCCGTGGGCAGGGCCGCCAGCACGACCACGGAGAACAGGCTGGAGGCGTCCAGGTCGAAGACCAGCGCGCCCAGGGCCCACGCCACGAGCGGCTGGACCGCGGACTTGAGCGCCACGGCGAACAGCATCGGCACCCGTTCCGGACCCCGGCCGGGGAAAGGGCTGCCGTGCAGGGAGATCCCGAAGGCCAGCAGCATGGCGGGGACGGCCATGCCGCCGATCAGGTGGAAGGGCTCCATCAGGGGTTCGGGCGGTACCCAGCCCGAGGCGGAGACGGCCACGCCCGCCAGGGAGGCGATCACCACGGGGTTGCGGACCGGCGTGCCCAGCGCCCGCCGGAAGACGGGGCCCGCTCCGCGCACGTCGCCGTCGGCCAGGTCCAGGAGGGTGAGGCCGACCGGGGCCAGGACCAGGAGCTGGGTCAGCAGGATGGGCGCGACCAGGGACGCGTCGCCGAGCACGTATACGGAGATCGGGATGCCCAGGTTGCCCGCGTTGACGTACGAGGACGCGAGCGCGCCGACCGTGGTCGGGCCGACGCCCTGGCGCCTGACGAGCCCGAACACGACGAAGGCGAACGCCACGACGGCCACGCTGACGACGCTGACCACGACGGGCCCGGACACCAGGACGGAGAGGTCGACGTCGGCCAGGATCGTGAACAGCAGCGCGGGGCTGGCCACGTAGAAGGCGAGCTTGCTGAGCATCTCCTTGGCCCCCGGGCCGAGGAGGGGGAGGCGCCCGAGCATGTAGCCGATGACGACGACGCTGGTGATGACACCGAAACCGATCAAGACCCCGGACAAGAGGCGCTCCCACTGCACACGCGCGACACAACCCGAAGACGCTATCCGAGGTCGGGTTCGGGCGATACGTCGCAGATCACACCGGTGCGGGCGGTTCCGGCGGGCGCGGGCGCCGCTCGGGGCGCGCGGCGGGGGTCCGGGACGCGGCCGCTCCCGGGGCGGTCCGGGTTCCGGCGCGGCGCCTCACTCCGCGGGCTCCTCCGGATCGGGGGACGGCGAGGGCTCCTCCTCTGCGGCCTCTTCCTCCTCCGCCTCCCGGGCGGCCTCCTCCTCCGCGGCCTCCTCCTCGGCCAGGCGCTCGGCCTCGGCGCGGTCGGCGGCGCGGGTAGTGCAGACCTCCTCGGCGGCGGACGCCGAGCCATCCACGGCGATCACCGTGAAGCAGTACTCCATGCCCGTGTAGCCGGTGGCGACCTGTGCGGACACCACGCCGGGGCCGGTCCGGGCCAGGGTGGCGGCCTCGTGGCCGAAGGGGCCGCCCAGCACGAAGAAGGAGGCGGTGCCGCCGCTGTTGTCGGTCCAGCTGATCTCGACGGCGTTGAGGCTGTCCGCCAGGAGGACGCCTGTCGGCGCGGAGACCTCGGGCGGCGCCGACGGGTCGACGACCGGTTCGGCGGCCTCCTCGTCGGCCGCTGGTTCGGGTCCGGCCTCCTGTTCGGCGGCCGCGACCACGGGGGCCGGTGACTCCAGCGCGCCGAACACCCCGGAGACGCTGGTGACCGTGAGGATGCCGCACACGGTCACGGCGATGTGGAGGTGGCGGCGCCACCGCGGCTGGCGCTGTTCGGTCTCGGCCACGGGACCCCAGGAGGGGGTGTCGTCCTCGACGCGCTCGGACTCGTCCACGGGCAGGGCGGAGGATTCGGCGGTGCCCGTCCAGCCCTCCAGGCGCGACCAGGCGCGCAGCGCGGAGATCTCCTCGCCGCGCAGCTTGGCCATCATGATCTCGGCGGTGCCGCCCGCGTCGACGGCCGGGAGCCTGCTCCCCTCCAGCCCGGTGGGGCGGGGCCTGAGCTCCCGTGACCGAGGCGGCTGCGGCTGTCGCGGTGCGGTCGCCGGGTTCTGGGCCGCCTCTTCGGGGAACGGCGGCGCGTGCGGCGGAACGTGCGGGGTCTGCGGACCCGAGTACGGGAGGGGCCC
>NZ_LEKI01000252.1:0-4797 GCF_001029525.1 Nocardiopsis sp. RV163
CACCGCGCCGACCAGGGCCCAGTCCGGGCTCACGGCGGTCAGGTAACCGGCGAGTCCGGCGAAGGACTTCATTCCGATCACGAGCAGGGATGTACCCACGGCGGCCGGCATGGCCAGTCCGCCCAGCAGCACCAGGGCGGGCACGACGAGGAATCCTCCTCCGGCGCCGACCAGCCCGGTGACCGCACCGATCACCACCCCGTCGAGGACGACGCGTCCCAGCGGCGGCGCCGCTGCGGCCGACCTCCGGCCGGGGGTCGCGCTCCCGCCCCGGAGCATGGCCAGGGCGGTCGCGACCATCATGAGGGCGAAGGCGGTCATCAACAGGGCGCCCGGGACGTGTGCGCCCACCACGCCGCCGACGAAGGCCCCCGCCATACCGGCGGTTCCGAACACCAGCCCGGTACGCCAGCGCACGTTTCCCGCACGTGCGTGCGCGAGCGCGCCGACGAGCGAGGTGAGGCCCACGACGAACAGGGACGCGGCGATGGCCTCCTTGGGGTCCATGCCCACGGCGTAGGTCAGCAGCGGCACCATCAGGATGGAACCGCCTCCGCCGAGCAGTCCGAGCGCCAGCCCCACCACCGCGGCGAGGCCCAGGGCGAGGACGAGCTGAAACTCCATGTTGACTCCGCTTCCGTGGCTGGCGGGCGATGGCCCGGGGTCCGCTGGAGACGGGGCCGCCCGCCCACACGCGCCCCGCTCGGCGGTGCGGCGGGCGCGGCCCCGCCGTGCGCCTCAGTCGGCGGCAGCTCGCACCGGCGCGTCGCGGTCCCGGTCCCGCCTCCAGTCCTCCCAGGCCCCGTAACCCCGATCGAGTTCGACGACGTCGTATCCCGCGCGGCGCAGGGCCGAGGCGGCCACGGAACTGCGGGCGCCCGACTGGCAGTAGCTCACGATGGTGCCGTCGGTCGGCAGGGCGTCGAGGTTCCACAGCACACGGCCCGCGCTGAGCTGCCGCGAACCGGGGATGCGCCCCTCGGCGTGCTCGCCCCTGGTACGCACGTCCAGCACGAGCGCGGCACCGGCCCGTTCGAGCTCCTCGGGGGCGATGCGCGGCGGCACGGTCCTGGGCAGGCCCTCCATGCTGGTCGTGTAACCGGACACGTGGTCGATGCCGACCCGCAACAGGTGGTCCCGCACCCGGCGGGCGGTGTCCCCGTCGTCCGCGAGCAGCACCAGGGGCCGGGTTTCGGACTCGGGGTCGTAGGCCCAGGCTCCGAAGGTCGCGGCCTTGGCCGGTCCGGGGATGTTCAGCGCCCCCTCCACGGTGCCCCGGTGGACCTCGCCGTGGGGCCGGGTGTCGACGAGGACGCTCCCGCCCTCGGCAAGGGACTCGCCGACCTCCCCGCCGGAGAGCGCGGGCGGCGGGGCGAGGCGGCCCAGGACCCGGGGCCCCTCCCTGTTCTGGCGCTTCATCCGGGCGAAGTAGGCGTGGGCGTCGGGCTGTCCGTCGAGCAGTTCCGCGACGAAGCCCTCCATGTCGTCGGCGCGCAGGTAGGGCCCCCACCAGGCGTTGAGCCGCTCGTATCCGACCGTGGTGGCCGGAAGCGCGCCGAGGGCCTTGCCGCAGGCGCTGCCCGCCCCGTGTCCGGGAAGGACCAGGACGTGGTCCGGCAGGTTCAGGAACACCCGGCGCAGGCTCTCGAAGAGCTGGCGGGCGCCCTCGAAACGGGTGCCGGTCTCCCCCGCGGCCTCGTCGAGCAGGTCGGGACGGCCCAGGTCACCGGCGAAGACGAAGTCGCCCGAGAGCAGGTAGCCGGGGTCACGGCTGAAAGCCCCGTCCGTCACCAGGAAGGAGAGGTGCTCGGGCGTGTGCCCTGGGGTGTGGCTCGCGCGAACGGTGATGTTGCCGACGGTGATGGCGTCGCCGTCGAGCAGCCGTTCGGCGTCGAATCCGTACTGCCAGTCCTGGCCGCCCTCCCCTGAGACGTACACGGTGGCGCCGGTGGCCGCGGCGAGTTCGCGGGTGCCGGAGAGGTAGTCGGCGTGGATGTGGGTCTCGGTCACGGCGGCGATGCGCATGCCGTGCGCGCGGGCCAGTTCGAGGTATTCGTCGATGTCCCGGCGGGGATCGACCACGACGGCCTCTCCCCTGGCCTGACAGCCGATGAAGTAGCCGGCCTGGGCGAGGTCGTCGTCGTAGAGGCGTTCCAGCAGCATGCTCTGCTCCTTGTCCGGTGGGTGATGTGCGGCGCGCCAGCCCCGTTCACATACAGGGGGGAGTATCGAGAGGGCAGAAGGCGGCCCTGTTGACGGCCCTCATCGGCCAGCGCCGATGCGGGCCAGGGAGTCCTCGACGTCGACCTCCTCCCCGGGCCGGTTGTAGGGGAGGCGGGTCAGGGCCATACCCATGGCACAGGTGTCGGTGACGGCGGCGAGGACCAGCCCCGCGCCGACGAACCCGGCGACGGCCACCGCCGGGAACCACAGCGGGGAGGCGAGCACCGAGGCCAGCACGATGCCGCCCGCCACGAGCCGGACCTGGCGTTCCAGCGCCCATCTCTGGCGGCCTCGTTCCAGGGGCGCCCCCTGCGCCTCCCAGGCGTTCATGCCGCCCTCCATCACGACCGCGTCCTCCATGCCCGCGCCCGCCAACGCGTTCCGGCACCGCCCGGCCCTATTGCCGGAGCGGCAGACCAGCACGAGGCGGCCGCCCGCGCCGGAGGCGATGCGCTCCAGGTGGGCGTCCACCTGGTCCAGCGGCAGGTTGACGGCCCCCGGGATGTGCGAGCTCTCGTATTCGGCCGGGGTGCGCACGTCGACGATCAGGGCGCGGGGGTCGGTTTCGAGCAGTGCGCGCACGGCGCGCACGTCGATGCCGTGGTCACTCATGTGTTTCCTTCCTTGGGTGTGTCGGAGTGGAACCGGATACACCGGGGAGTATCCGATGGACATGGCGGGGATCCGGAAGCACCAGGACCCGAACCGCTGAGTACAGTCCGCCATATACCGGGGGGAGTATCCAGAAGTCATGGACGCGCCCCCTTCCGGGGTCGGAGGGGAACTCCGCGCCGAAGGCGGCGCGCGGGCGCCCGACACCCGGCCGGCGCCCGCGGACCCTCAGGCCAGAGCCAGGAACAGCTTCTCCAGTTCCTCCTCCGTGAGCTCGGGCTCCTCGCCCCGCTCACGTGCGGTGTTGCAGTGCCGCATGCCGCTCGCGACGATCTTGAACCCCGCCCGGTCCAGGGCCCGGGAGACCGCGGCCAACTGCTGGAGGACGGCGGTACAGTCCTCCCCCGCCTCCATCATCGAGATGACACCGGAGAGCTGGCCCTGCGCCCGCTTGAGTCGCGTGATGGCGTCGCCCACCATTTCAGGCTTCATCTGGTCTCCTTCCGCCCGTACCCCCACCATACCCCCGGGTGTATCCGTGGCGCCAGTCGCGTATGTCACACCGGCACGTGGAGCCCGTGCGGGGTTCGCTCCGGCCCCTGCCGTACCCGCCGGTTCCGGACGCCCCACCGGGTCCTGACCCCCACACTGTGAGGAACCGTCTGTTCCCACCCGTGCTGGAAAGGCCTTCCACCCTTGCCGACCCTCTTCTCCAAGATCATCGCCGGTGACCTCCCCGGACACTTCGTGTGGAAGGACCCCGAGGTCGTGGCCTTCCTGTCCATCGCCCCGCTCCGGCCGGGCCACACCCTGGTCGTCCCCCGGGCGGAGGTCGACCACTGGACCGACGCAGACCCCGCCCTTCTGACCAGGTGCATGGAAGTGGCCCAGGCCGTCGGCCAGGGCGTTCGCGCCGCCTGGAACGCGCCCCGCGCCGGGCTGCTCGTCGCGGGCTTCGAGGTTGCGCACATGCACGTCCACGTGGCCCCCGTCTGGGGCATGTCCGACTTCGACCTCAGCGGCGTCGAGACGGAGACGGACCACAGCGTCCTCGACCGCTCGGCCGAGCGGCTGCGCACCGCCCTCCGGGAACTGGGGTTCGACCACGCCGTCGCGCCCAGGGACTGACGCCCCTCACGGCGCGGAGGGCTACTCCTCGCCGTGAGGCGTGTAGAGCATGATCCAGTGGTCCCGCTCGGGGTCGTGGAGCACCTCGATCTCGAAGCGGGACCACCCCTGGGTCGGGTGGCGCATCTGTTTGACCGCGGACCTCGAAACGCCGACCTCCCCCTCCTCCCAGTGGTCGCGAAAGCTCTGGCTGGTCGCGGTGAGCTCGGCGAGCAGGGCGCGAAGGTAGGCGTCGCCGGGGTACCGGCTCAGCGCCGTCCGGAGTTCGGCGGCCGCCACCCGCAGGAACCGGTCCGCGCCCTCGCCCCCGAGCAGCTGCGCGAGCACGTCGGTCGTGAAGGCCTGGTAGGCGATGTTGCGCTCGAACGGACCGCCGCCGGTCAGGGACCCCAGCAGCTCCTGCGCGGCCTTGTTGCGGGCGAGGAGGTCGAGCCGCCCGTCGTGCACGGTGACCGGCATCGTCTCGTCCAGGCCGCGCAGCAGACGCAGCAGCCCGGGGCGGATGACCGAGGAGGGGGAGGTCGGTCCGGGCGGGGGCTCGCCCCCCAGCCGGAAGAGGTGGTCGCGTTCGGCGTCCGAGAGCCCGAACGCCCGGGCCAGCGAGGAGAGGATCTCACGTGAGGGGCGGGGCGCCCGGCCCTGTTCCAGGCGCGTGTAGTACTCCACCGAGATACCCGCGATGTCGGAGACCTCCTGGCGGCGAAGCCCCGGAACCCGCCGACGGGACACCCGCACACCGCCCCGGGGCTCCGGAGGGCTCATCGCGGCCCTGCGCCGCCGCAGGTACTCCCCGAACTCGGTCCGATCGCTGCTCGACATACCCCCCATTGTCCC
>NZ_LEKI01000253.1:0-4790 GCF_001029525.1 Nocardiopsis sp. RV163
GGCGGGGGCGGGTCCGCGGGGGCCGGTGACCGCCGCACCCGCTTTTCGGCGGCGCCGAAACCGCTGCCAACAGGAACTTCACCGACGGGAGCACCGTCCGAGAGAAGCAGGGGCCCAGGGGAGGGGCGCCGCCGAAGACCAGGCGGGAGGGGGCCGGAAGCGGAGAGGACGTCGGCCGAAGAGGTTCGGACGCCGCGCTGGACCACGGATCGGAGCCACGGTACCGGCCCGCTGAAACACGGGACCGCGCCCCACCCGCGGTGAATGTCCGGAACCAGCCCGGACGAACTTCCCTCCGGGTGAAGGTCAAAGCGAAGGGGCCCGCCTCGGCCACGCCGACAACCGGAAGCCGAACCGCACAGGAATAACAGGCGCACACGCGGGCAGCGCATATTTAAGAGCGCTGCCGCTCCGACCGGGGACGCCTGTTTATTTGGCGTACAAAAAAGCGAATTCAACTTTTCCCAAAAATCCCTGGAACCACCTTTGTTTCCGCATACCCGTTCTGCTAGCCTCCGTTTCATGAGTGAAACCGTTATTCGCGCAAACGACGGCCTCGCCGTCCTCGTCAACGTCTTCGAGGTGGAGAAGGAGAAGCAGCAGCAGCTCGTCGACGTCCTCAACGAGGGCACCGAGAAGGTCATGAAGAACCGCCCCGGGTTCGTGTCGGTGAACATCCTGGCCAGCCTGGACGGGACCAAGGTCATCAACCTGGCCCAGTGGAACAGCCCGGCGGACATCCAGGCGACCATGGCCGACCCCGAGGCTCAGGCCTACGGCAAGAAGGCCGCGGCGCTGGCCACCCCCGCGCCCGGCGTGTACTCGGTGGTCTCGACCCACCGAGCCTGACAAAGGATCACAGGTCCTTCCTCCTCATCCTCCCTTGCACGAGCGGGCGGGGGTCCGGAGCCGGACACGTGCGCGACCGGGAAGTCGGCGCACCGTCCGCCCGGGCCTCCGCCCGTCTCGTGTGCGGGCGCCCGGCTGACTCCCTTGGGTGATCGGCCCCCGCCGTGATAGCACCTCTGGTGCACCGGGACCCCGGGCCCATCGACCGCACCACCCGACGGGCGCGCGTGCCCGCAGACAACGCGGCCACCAGGCCGCAGGAAGCACGGAGGGCCGCCATGACCTCAGCCGATGGTGCCGACATCGTGATCGTCGGCGCTGGGATCGGAGGGCTGGCCACAGCCCTCGCCCTGCACTCCCACGGAATCAGCGCCACCGTTCTGGAAACCGCCGAGGAGATCCGTCCGCTCGGGGTCGGCATCAACGTCCAGCCCGCGGCGATCGCCGAGTTGACCGCCCTCGGCCTCGGCGACGCGCTCGCCGCGACGGGCATCCCCACCAGGGAGCACCTCTACCTCGACCACAGGGGCACCACCCTCTGGAGCGAACCCCGCGGCGTGGCGGCGGGCAACGGGCACCCGCAGTACTCGATCCACCGCGGTGAACTCCAACTGCTCCTGCTGGAGGCCGTCCGCGAGCGCCTGGGCCCCGGCGCGGTCCGCACCGGCCTTCGCCTGAAGTCCTTCGAGCAGACAGCGACGGGCGTGCGCGCCCTGGCCCGCGACCATTCCGGCGGAGCCTCGCAGGTCACGGGGGCGGCGCTGGTCGGCGCGGACGGGCTGCACTCGCGCGTCCGCGCGCAGCTCCACCCCGACCGCACCGCCCTGTCCGGCGGAGGCGTCCACATGTGGCGGGGCCTGACCGAGCTGGACGGCTTCCTGGACGGGCGCACCATGATCGTCGCCAACGACGAGCGCTCGGCCAGACTCGTCGCCTATCCGATCTCGGCCCGCCACGCGGCGCGCGGCCGCGCCCTGCTCAACTGGGTGTGCCTGGTGCCCTCCCCGGGCCTCTCCGTCGATGCGGACTGGAACGACCACGGGCGCATCGAGGAACTCGCCCCGCACTACGCGCACTGGGACTTCGGCTGGCTCGACGTGCCCGGCGTGCTCGCCCGCAGCGAGCGGATCCTCCAGTACCCCATGGTGGACCGGGACCCGCTAGAGCACTGGGGCGAGGGCCGCACGACCCTGCTCGGGGACGCGGCCCACCTGATGTACCCGATCGGGGCCAACGGCGCGTCCCAGGCCGTCCTCGACGCCGCGGCCCTGGCCGCCGAGTTGGGGGCCGGCGGCGACGTGGAGGCGGCGCTGCGGCGGTACGAGGCCGTGCGGCTCCCCGCGACCAACGAGATCGTCCGGGCCAACCGGAGGATGGACCGTTCGGAGCGCTCGATGGCGGGGCGGACGGAGCGGGAGAAGAGCACCCTGCTGGAGGCGGTCACCGACGACTACCGGGCCGCGGTCGAGCGGCCGGCGGACAGCGGGGGCCTGGACACCTCGGGCGCCCGCGCCCGCTGAGTCCGGGTCCCGCGGGGCCCGGCCGTGCGAGCACCACGGCCGGGCCCAGCCCCGGGTGCGGACCCGCGCACCGTTCCGCGGCCCCGCCTGTCCCACCGGCCCCGCCGGTCCGCAACCGCGCTCGACATGTGTCACTCTCCGTAGTTTTTGTGCGACCCTCTGAGAGGGTGCGGACACCCGCCGACCGGCTCCTCCGGTCGGCCCGCACGCATGGACCCGCACGACCGAGGGAGAGTCCTTCCGTGAAACCCAGCCGCCCGCTGCTCGCCCTGACGATGGGCACGTTGCTCCTACTCCCCGCCGGGGTCGCGACCGCCTCGCCCGCCGCGGAGGCCGACCACGCGCGCGTGGTCGGCGAACAGCCCGTGCAGTGGACGCCGCACGTCCTGGACGGCGCGGTCAAGGACATCCTGCGCGTCGGCGACGCCGTCCTCGTCGCCGGAAGCTTCACACAGGTCAGCCGGACCGAGGGGGGCCGCGCCCACGACCTGCCCCACCTGTTCGCGTTCGAGCACGGCACCGGGCGGATCCTCCACGGGTTCGGACCGGAGGTGGACGGCACCGTCACCACACTGGCCCCCGGACCGGACGGGACGGTGATCGCGGGCGGGGACTTCGGTTCGGTGGACGGCCGACCCGCCGACGGGCTGGCCCGGTTGTCGGCGGACGACGGCGACCGGGTGCCGGAGTTCGACGCCTCCGTCGACGGGGGCCGAGTCCAGCGCATCGCCGTCGACGGCGAGCACCTGTACGTGGGCGGCAGCTTCTCGGGGGTGAACGGCGTGGACCAGCCCGCGCTGGTCCGCCTCGACTCCGGGTCCGGCGAGGTGGACACCGGCTTCACGCCCGACGTGTCCGACGCGCGCCAGGGCGTGCTGAAGGTCCAGGAGCTGGCGCTGAGCCCGGACCGGCAGCGGCTGCTCGTCAACGGCTCCTTCACCAGGATCGACGGCCGCGAGCGGCACCAGATCGCCATGCTGGACACCGCGAGCGGCTCGGTCACCCCGTGGTCCACGTCCGCCTACGAGGCGGCCTGCGACTACGAGGAGCTGCACACCTACATGCGGCGGATGGCCTTCTCCCCGGACGGCTCCTACTTCGCGGTGGTGACGGGTGGCGGCCCCTACGTCAGGCCGGGCCTGTGCAAGTCCGTCGCGCGCTTCGAGAACACCGACGCCCCGGGCTCGGAGCCCACCTGGAGCAACAAGACCGGCGGCGACTCGCTGTACTCGGTGGAGATCACGTCGGCGGCGGTGTACGTGGGAGGGCACCAGCGCTGGATGGACAACCCCGAGGGCGCGCTCAACCCGGGGCCCGGCTCGGTGGCGCGCGAGGGCATCGCGGCCGTGGACCCCGAGTCCGGCAAGGCCCTGCCGTGGAACCCCGGCCGGACGCGCGGCCACGGCGTGGAGGCGATGCTGGCCACCTCCGACGGGCTGTACGTGGGCAGCGACACCGAGCGCCTCGCCGGCGAGTACCACGCCCGGCTGGGGATGTTCCCGCTCTCCTGAACCGGGGGCCTCAGGAAACGGGGGCGTCCCTGCGGCGCCCCCGACGCCCGCCGGGCACCGGCGTGTCCACTCCCTTGAGCAGCTGGTGGACGCGCTGGTGCGAGAGGCCCACGACGTCGGCCATGGCCCGCTGGGTGACGCCCTCCCTCCGCATGGTCTCCAGAACCCGGGCGCGGGCCCGGTCGCGCTCGGCCTGGGACCGCCGGAACTCCTCCTCCGCCACGAGGTACCGGATGACGTCCTCGGTCGCGTCCTCGCCGCCGAACTCGTAACGCCAGGTGATCGTGAAGTCCTCCGGGTCGGTGTCCGTGAGGTCGGCGACGGCCTCGGGAACCTCGTCCTTGATCTCGGAGAAGTGCACGTAGTCGACCGTTCCGACGACGTGTTCGGGCAGCCCCGAGACACGTACGACCCAGAGGTCCTCGTCGCGGATGACGGTAGCCGTGTAGTCAGGCATCACTTCTCCATCCGATTCTCACCGAACAGGTGCTGCAAGCCGTCCTCCACGTCCTGCAGAAGGCCCCGGGACAGCTCCTTGGAGTGTCGCGTGACCATGAAACGACCGACCTGTACTCCGCCTTCGCCCAGGAGGACGTAGGTCTGGTGTGACCCTTTGCCTCGTCCTTTGAGTTCTTCCAGGCGCAGGCCGTTCTTGCGCGCCATTCGGCGTACCAGGGCGAGCAGGACCCGCGCCTTCATCCGCTTGTCGACCATGAGGCTAAAGCTAGGCCGGTTGCCACTCAAGCGCCTAGGAAACTAGACATATGGCCCGTGGAGTCGGAGGTTCCGGATTGCCGGAACCGTCCCAAGGGTTCTTGGCCAACAACACTTGGCCAAGGGATCTTGGTCCTCTACAGTGACCGCATGAACGACTCCGCACCCCGCGACGGCCAGACCCCCTCCCAGGGAC
>NZ_LEKI01000254.1:0-4763 GCF_001029525.1 Nocardiopsis sp. RV163
ACCCACCCCGACGACCCCCTGCTGCTCTACTTCACCTCCGGCACCGCCGCCGAGCCCAAACTGGTCGTGCACACCCAGCGCTCGTACCCGGTGGGGCACCTGTCGACCATGTACTGGCTGGGCGTGCGGCCGGGAGACGTCCACCTCAACGTGTCCGAGCCGGGGTGGGCCAAGCACGCCTACGGGAGCGTGTTCGCCCCGTGGAACGCCGAGGCGACGGTGCTGGTCGTCAACCAGGAGCGCTTCGACGCGGCGGGACTGCTGGACGCGGTCGTGCGCTGCGGGGTGGACACGCTGTGCGCGCCGCCGACGGTGTGGCGGACGCTGGCGCGGGCCGGTCCCGCCGCGTGGGACGTGGGGCTGCGCGAGGCGGTGGCCGCCGGGGAGCCGCTCAACCCCGAGGTGGTGGACCGCGTGCGCGAGGCGTGGGGCGTGACAGTGCGCGACGGGTTCGGGCAGACCGAGACGACCATGCTGCTGGGCAACGGCCCCGGTCAGCGGGTGGTGCGCGGGTCTGTGGGGCGCGAGATGCCGGGCTACGACGTGGTGCTGGCGGACCCGGCCACCGGGGAGCCCGCCGACACCGGGCAGATCTGCGTGGACCTGTCCCGGGAGCCGGTGGGGGTGATGAAAGGCTACGCCGACAACCCCGGCCTCAGCCGCGAGGTGGTCCGCGGGGACCTCTACCGCACCGGTGACATCGCCAGCCGGGATTCGAACGGTTACATTACCTATATCGGTCGATCCGACGACGTGTTCAAGGCCTCAGATTACCGCATCTCACCATTCGAACTCGAAAGCGTTCTGGTCGAGCACGAATACGTGGCCGAGGCGGCCGTCGTTCCCTCCCCCGACCCGCTGCGCCTGGCGGTGGCCAAGGCGTACGTGGCCCTGGCCGAGGGGGTGGCCCCCGACGCCGAGACCGCGCGGTCGATCCTGGCCCACGCCCGCGAGCGCCTGTCTCCGCACCAGATGGTGCGCCGCCTGGAGTTCGGTGAGCTGCCCAAGACCGTCTCCGGTAAGATCCGTCGCGTGCAGCTGCGTCGTGCCGAGGCCGAGCGCGGCACGGTCACCGGCGGAGCGCGCAACCCGCGCGAGTACTGGGAGGAGGACCTCCCGGAGAGGGAGCGGTGACCGGCCGGGCTCCGGAGCCGCCCCGACGGAAATGGCAGTGGGAACCGGAAGAATTCCGTCTCACTAAATGAGACGCTTTTCGGCGCCCGAAACCGGTGTGGTGTTTTCTGTCACGTGAACCGTACAGGCCGACGCGGCAGCGGAGCGCCGAACCGTCCGCGCTACTGTTTTCATAAGACGGTTTTCGTGGCGACAGCGGAAAACACGACAGACGGGACCCGAGGGGAACACCATGCCGAGCACCAACGACACCCGGGTGGCCAGTTACACGCCGCTCATAGCGCCCCGGGACCTGCTGGCCGAGCTTCCGCTGGGCGCCGAGCGCAGCGCCCTGGTCGAGGAATCCCGCGCCGAGGTCAAGCGGGTCCTGGACGGTGACGACGACCGCCTGCTGGTCGTCGTGGGCCCCTGCTCGGTGCACGACCCCGAGTCCGCCATGGACTACGCCCGGCGCCTGAAGGAGCTCGTGCCCTCCCTGCGCGAGGAGCTGTGCGTCGTGATGCGGGTGTACTTCGAGAAGCCGCGCACCACCGTCGGCTGGAAGGGCCTGATCAACGACCCCGGCCTGGACGACACCTACGACGTGCACCGCGGTCTGCGCACCGCGCGCAAACTGCTGCTGGACATCAACTCGCTCGGCCTGCCCGCCGGGACGGAGTTCCTCGACCCCATCACCCCGCAGTACATCGCCGACGTCGTCGCCTGGGGCGCGATCGGGGCCCGCACAACCGAGAGCCAGGTGCACCGCCAGCTGAGCAGCGGCCTGAGCACCCCCGTGGGCTTCAAGAACGGCACGGACGGCGACGTCCAGGTGGCCGTGGACGCGGTCGGCGCCGCCGCCGCCTCGCACACCTTCTTCGGTATCGACCCCACCGGCGCCGGTTCGGTGGTCGTCACCGAGGGCAACCCGGACTGCCACGTCATCCTGCGCGGCGGCCGCAGCGGCCCCAACTTCGACGCCGGGTCGGTCGACGCCGCCCTGGACGTCATCGAGGGCGCCGGGCTGCCCCGCCGCCTGATGGTCGACGCCAGCCACGCCAACAGCGGCAAGGACCACACCCGCCAGCCCGGTGTGACCGCCGCGATCGCCGCCCAGGTCGCCGAGGGCCAGAAAGGCGTCATCGGCGTGATGCTGGAGAGCTTCATCGTCGAGGGGGCCCAGAAGCTCGGCGACCCCGCCGCCCTGACGTACGGCCAGTCGATCACCGACAAGTGCATGGGCTGGGAGACCACCGGCGAGGTGCTGACCCAGTTGGCCGAGGCCGTGCGCCAGCGCCGCAAGGCCTAGCCGCCACCGGACGCCGCGCGTCGGCCCGCTCCCGCGACGGGGGCGGGCAGACGCGCGTCGCGGGGCCGCACGGTGTTCAGACGGTGCGCTCCTCCTCGGGCAGGACCTCCAGTTCCACGAGCATCTCCCGCCCAAGGGACTCGCTCAGCCCGGCGTCCTGGTCCCCCTCCGGCTCGACACGCAGCGCGAACGTGTACAGGTCCTCGCCGCTCTCGACCCAGCCGACCCACCAGCCCGGCGCGGAAGCGGCCTCCGCGTCCCGCCCGGCCTTCGCGTGGAGGGCGTAGCCGTCGCCCTCCTCCAAGGCGGCGAGTTCGCGCACCGCCTCCTGGTGCGCGTCGTCCACGGGCAGTTCGTCGCGGGCCAGCCTCGCCAGGAAGTCGGTCTGCTCCATCGCGGAGATCTCCAGCGGCCCCTCCAGCCAGAACCGGTCCAGCGCCCGCGCGTCGCCCACCGAACGGTTGCCGTAGTCCAGCCGGTCCACCCAGGCCGCCATCGGCCCGTGCCCGACCCGGCGGGCCACCTCCCGGTAGACGGGGACGTTCGAGGCGGGCAGTGCCTCGCTCAGGGCCATGTCCCGCTCCCGCCGGTCGACGGGCCGGGGCCCGCCCCCGTGGGTCACCACCTCGTCCACGTCTCCGACGGCGCCCGTCTGGAGCCCCACCAGGGTGCTGACGAGGTCGAAGGTGGACGCGGGGACCGCGCGCTCGCGCGCCAGCTCCGGCTCCACCACGGTCGCCTGCCGCTCCATCACGTCGTGGAGCACGAAGGTGCCCTCCACACCCGCTTCGGCGAACACCGCCTCCAGGTCCTCGCGCTCGACGGCGGCCAGGTCACCCCGTGTCAGGGGCGGGGGCCCGGTCTCCGCCCCCTCCCGGACGCGCTCGTCCGGCCCCCGCGCTCCGTCCACGGCCCCGGCGCACCCCGTGCCCGCGGCCAGGGACAGGACGCATCCGGCCGCGAGCGAGCGCGCGGCGCGCGCCGCCCTCCCGGTGTCGGTTCGCATCAGTCTCCCTCCCCGGTCGGTACTCACCGGACACGCTAATCCCCGACCTCCCGCCCCAGGGTGGAGGCGGCCTGGGTGTCGGACACCGGGGGCGGCGCCGGGAGGGCACCGCGAACACGGCGCGGACGGCGCGGACGGCGCCGCTCACGGGCACCTCGTCGGCCCTTCCACCCGGGCCGGGCACCCTTGGGCGCCGTTCACGGCCGCTGCTAGGCTGAACGTGTTGCTGACCCCGTACGGGAGAGTGCCCGCGTATCCAGCGCGGGCCGCCGAAGGAGCAATCCCTCCCCGAAGACAACCTCTCAGGCACAGCGGACCGTACGGGCGAGACCACTCTGGAAAGCAGGGACAGCCGTCCCTCGCCGAAGGTGCAAGCCGCGCCGAGCGCACGGCGAAGCTCTCAGGCACAGATGACAGAGGGGGAGGATGGCAACGCCACTCACGTCACGACGCCCATCCTCTCGGGAGTGCCCATGTCAGATGCCGCATCCGCGCCGCGCGCGACAGCGCTGCGCGAGGTCCACGAGAAGGCCGGCGCGGCCCTCGTCGACTTCGCCGGGTGGCTCATGCCGCTGCGCTACGGCAGCGAGACCGCCGAGCACCGGGCGGTGCGCGAGGCCGCGGGCCTGTTCGACCTCTCCCACATGGGCGAGATCCGGCTGACCGGCCCGCAGGCCGCCCAGGCCCTCGACCACGCGCTGGTCGGCCACCTGTCCCGGGTCAAGGTGGGGCGCGCCCGCTACTCCATGATCACCGCCGAGGACGGCGGTGTCCTGGACGACCTCATCGTCTACCGGCTGCGCGAGGACGAGTACCTCGTCGTGGCCAACGCAGCCAACACCGCGGTGGTCGCCCCCGCCCTGGCCGAGCGGGCCGCGGGCTTCGACGTGGAGGTCCGCGACGAGTCGGCCGAGTACGCGCTGATCGCCGTCCAGGGGCCCCGCGCCGTCGACGTCCTGGCGCCGCTGACCGACGCCGACCTGGACGGCATCCGCTACTACGCGGGGTACGAGCACACCGTCGCCGGTGAGCCCGTCCTGCTCGCCCGCACCGGCTACACCGGCGAGGACGGCTTCGAGATCTTCGTCAGCCCCGCGGACCGGGCCCCCGAGGTGTGGCGGGCCCTCATGGCCGAGGGCGAGCGGCACGGCCTCGTCCCCGCCGGGCTCTCCGCGCGCGACACCCTGCGCATGGAGGCCGGGATGCCGCTGTACGGGCAGGAGCTGACCGCCGACCTCACCCCCTTCGACGCCGGTCTGGGCCGGGTCGTGAAGTTCGACAAGGGCGACTTCGTGGGCCGCGCGGCCCTGGAGGAGGCCTCCCGCTCCTCCGAGC
>NZ_LEKI01000255.1:0-4589 GCF_001029525.1 Nocardiopsis sp. RV163
CCGCAACGCCCGCGCACGGGGGCCGTGCGGCTTCGCGGAACCTGGCGTACCCGGTCGTGCGGCCGCGGCATCGGGGCGGCGCGGAGGCGGGCCCCGGGCCGCGGGTGTCCGTCCCCTCCATCCAGCCAAGACTCTTCCGGTACGTCCGGAGAACGGAAGAACCCCAGCATGACCGCAGTTTCCGAGAACAGCGCGAGCGCCACCAGCGGCCTCGGTGAGATCGAGCGCGACGCGGAGCGCGTCAACGTCGACGACAAGGCGATGATCAACGCCCGCGCCGACGTCAACCAGCTGCTCCCGCTCAAGTACACGTGGGCTTGGGAGAAGTACCTCGCGGGCTGCAACAACCACTGGATGCCCACCGAGGTCGCCATGCAGGCCGACATCGCGCTGTGGAAGTCCAGGGACGGGCTGACCGAGGACGAGCGCCTCATGCTCAAGCGCAACCTCGGCTTCTTCGCCACCGCCGAGTCGCTGGTGGCCAACAACATCGTGCTGGCCGTGTACCGGCAGCTCACCAACCCCGAGTGCCGCCAGTACCTGCTGCGCCAGGCCTTCGAGGAGGCGGTGCACACCCACACCTTCCAGTACATCTGCGAGAGCCTCGGCCTGGACGAGGGCGAGCTCTTCAACATGTACCGCGAGGTCCCCTCGATCACCGCCAAGGACGCCTGGGCGCTCAAGTACACGCAGAACCTGGAGAACCCGGAGTTCCGCACGGGCACCCCGGAGGCCGACCAGGCCTTCCTGCGCGACCTCGTGGCCTTCTACGTGATCTTCGAGGGCATGTGGTTCTACACCGGCTTCGCGCAGATCCTGTCGCTGGGCCGCCGCAACAAGATGGTCGGCATCGCAGAGCAGTACCAGTACATCCTGCGCGACGAGTCGATCCACCTGAACTTCGGCATCGACGTGATCAACCAGATCAAGATCGAGAACCCGCACCTGTGGAGCGAGGAGTTCCAGGCCGAGGTCCGGCAGATGCTCACCGAGGCCTGCGAGCTGGAGGTGGCCTACGGGCGCGAGACCATGCCGCGCGGCGTGCTCGGCCTCAACTCCGAGCTGTGCGAGAAGTACATGCACTTCATCACCGACCGCCGCGCCGAGCAGATCGGTCTGGCGCCCATCTTCGGTGAGACGGAGAACCCGTTCCCGTGGATGAGCGAGATGATGGACCTCCAGAAGGAGAAGAACTTCTTCGAGACCCGCGTCATCGAGTACCAGACCGGCGGCGGCCTGGACTGGGACTAGAGGAGCCGGAGGGCTCCCCTCCCGCTGACGGTGGCCCGGGTCGTGGCGTGCGGCCCGGGCCACCGCCGTGTGCGCTCAGCCCTTGCCGGACCAGGTCATCGTGACGTTGAAGGTGGCCTCCGCGCCCCCCTTGACGACCACGGCCCCGGCCTCGGCGGTCACGCTCACCCCGAACTCCACCTCGGTCTCCGAGGGGGCGAGCGGGGAGGAGGACAGTTCCCGCAACTGCCCGGACACCGCCTCGGCGACCTTGCGGATCCGCAGCAGGACGTCGTCGAGCCGCCTGTCTCCCGTGGCCTCCTCGGACCTCTTGGACACGTTGGCGGCCCCCTCCCGGCGTGCGGGCACGGACTCGATACTGACCACGGTGCCGTCGTCGGTGACGAAGTCGATCACTTTGTTCACTTTGACCTCATGCGTTCCTTTGTGAGGGGTAAAGCTATTCCTGTGGAAGAGCCCGGAAAGTAAAATACTGGGAAGTGTCCGCAAAAGACGAGATTCCGCTGCCGTCCGTGCGGAGGAAACGGTGGGGCGAACCAGTTATGACCGGGCGAAACGACGCGCGTGCCCGCTGGCGCGACGGACGCGACGGCACAGGATGGCGTAAGTCGTCAAGGTCCTCGGGACATGAGAATTGCTGCGAGGCCTCTCTGGGAGGACCCCACCGGGTGCTCTTCCGCGATTCACGCCGTCCGGGCGGAAGCGTGCTGGCATTCGGCCGTCAGGAGTGGTTGTCCCTGCTCTCGTCCCTCCCCTGACGCCGCGTCCCGCGAGGCGGAGCGTTCCCGGGCGTTCTCCGGGCCCGCGTCTCAGCCCCCGACCGGGATGATGTCGGTGTCCAGCCTGACGAAGTCCGCCATCGTGGTCACGAAGTGGTGCTCCGGCCCGAAACGGGCGGCGTACAGGTCCCGCAGGGCTCCCCACTCCTCCCGGACGTCCTCTCCCAGCGCCCGGCGGCTGATGAGCAGGTTGCGCCGGGCGGTGGTCAGGAACAGGTGGTGCTCGCCCAGGACCTCAAGGCACAGCTCCACGCTGGCCGTGTCCTGGGCGCGTGCCTCCTTGAGCCGCCCCAGCGAGAACAGGTCGTTGCCCAGGTTGACCTCGACCGCGGCCAGGGTGATCAGCGCGTCCGGGAAGATGCCGCGGATCTCCTCCGACGCCGCGCGGTCGAGCTCGTAGGCACGCTCGTACTCGCCCGCGGCCCGGAACACGATCGCCGCGTTGGCCCGCGACGCCCACGGGAAGAGGTGGCGACTGGAGAACTCCTCGTCCATGTGCTCCAGGAGGTCCTCGGCCAGCTCCTCGGCCTCCTCCACCCGGCCGGTCAGGGCGAGGTTCACCATGTGGATGCTGTTGATGTGCAGCATCGGCCTGGTGTGCGGTCCGTGGCGCTGGGCGTTGGCGTCGCGCACCTGCCCGGACAGCTCCAGGGCCAGACCGTGGTCGCCGAGCCTGCGGTGGACCACGGAGAGGAAGACGGGGATGTCCGCGGTGTGGACACTGGCGTCCGCCTCGGCGGCGTCGAAGCGCCGCTGGCAGTCCTCCAGCGTCTCCCGGGCCTCCTGGAGGTGCCCGAGGGCCATGAGGCTCAGGCCGATGGACAGCCGGGTGCGCAGGGTGGGGATGCCGTTCGTCCCGAACACGTACTTGCGCTGTTCGAGGGTGCGGCGGTCCAGTTCGAGCGCGTCCTGGAACCGGCCCAGGCGGCGCAGGCAGACCGCGATGTCGTGCGCCAGGCTCAGGGTGCTCTCGTCGTCCTCGGTGAACCGGGCGATCCTGATCCGGTGGATGTCCTCGAACATGGTCAGGGCCTCGCCGTAGTGGCCGAGGTTGCTCATGGCGGTGGCCCGTGCGCGGTAGGCGTCCAGGGCCTCCTCGCTCTCCGCGCCCTCCAGCTCCGCCTGCTCCGCGTACATCCGCTCGGCCTCGGAGAGGGCGATCTCGTTGTCGCCCCGGGCACGGAGGAGCCGGACACGGAGAAGCTGCACCTGGAACCGCTGCGCGGTGTCGTCGTACCAGGACTCGATGGCGCGGTCCGCCAGGTTCAGGGCCTCGTTGTCGTTCCCCGTCTCCACCAGGTACATGACCACGTTGTAGACCAGGCCGCGGACCTGGAGGTCATGGCTGCGCCAGGCCTCCGAGGCGGTCACGTGGGTGAAGAGCAGCTGGTACTCGGGCCAGTTCTGCGGCAGCTCGGGGCCGAGCGGGTCGCTCTGCGCCAGGAGGCGGTGGGCCAGGTCCCGGTAGCGCACGCGCTCCTCGTCGCCGAGCGTGTTCTGCACGACCGTCTGGAAGGTGACGTGCATCTGGAAGGTGTGCTTGCTCCGGTCGAACTCGGCCAGACTGTGCCTGCTGACGTAGCGCAGCACCCGGGACAGGGCCATCTCGTTGCCCAGGATCTGCGCCAGTTCGGGATCGGCGCTCAGGCCCCGCGCCCGGTGGAAGAGGGTGCGCGCCAGCGGGCGGGGGCCGAAGAAGGCGCACAGCTGGACGAACTCGCGGACCATCCGCTTGAGCGCGCGGTCGCCCCCGGTGCCGCGCCGCAGGTCGTCCAACTGCATGTTCCAGGCGGCGGCCAGCGGCAGGGGGTACAGGTCCTCCGACTCCACGTGCGTGACGAAGTCGTCGAACTTGTCCTGTATCAACTGGAGGAAGTCCTCGACGCCCATCAGGGAGTCGCGCAGGTAGGAGCCCACCTGGGCCAGCGCCAGGGGGAGGTGCTCCAGGCGCTCGGCGATCCGGAGGGCGTCCCCGTCGTCCTCCAGCCCCTGGGGGCAGACCTTGCGGAGCAGGGCGACGCTCTCCTCCGGGGTCAGGCTGGGCACGACCGAGCCCTCGCTGCGCCCGCTGGGGATCCAGCTCTGGTCGCGTGAGGTGATGATGATGTCGCCGGGACCGTCAGCGGGGATCTCCGCCGCGCCCAACTGGTCCAGGTCGGAGACGTCGTCGAGGACGAGGAGCCAGCGCCCCACCTCCGGGTCGCTCTCCAGCACGTCCCGGACGTGCTGGGCGGTCCTCTCCAGGTTCCCGCCGTCCTCGGCCACGCCCAGGTGCCGGGCCAGGTGCATGTAGGACTGCTGGATGTCGGCGGGGCTGTTGGCGGTGATCCACCAGATCAGGTCGTAGTCGTCCCGGTACCGGTGCGCGTACTCGATGGCGATCTGGGTCTTGCCGATGCCGCCCCCGCCCGACAGCAGGTAGATCCCGCCCGCGGACTCCTCCAGCAGGACGTGGACCCGTTGGAGGATCTTCTCCCGCCCGGTGAAGTTGAGGTTGTGCGGAGGCACGCCGCGCAGCTTTGCCAGGGACCTGGTCCGGGGCTGACGGCTCCGGGGGTG
>NZ_LEKI01000256.1:0-4530 GCF_001029525.1 Nocardiopsis sp. RV163
GGGAGGCCCCATCGGCGGCATGCCCCCTGGCGGCCCGCCGCCGATGGGGCCTCCCCCCGGCGGCATGCCCCCCGGCGGAACGCCGCCGGGGCAGTTCGGCCCGCCGCCGCCTCCGAAGCCGCCCCGGCTCGGCCTGTTCTCCTCCCCGTCCGCGCTG
This sequence comes from Nocardiopsis sp. RV163, assembly GCF_001029525.1. NCBI lineage: Bacteria > Bacillati > Actinomycetota > Actinomycetes > Streptosporangiales > Nocardiopsidaceae > Nocardiopsis > Nocardiopsis sp. RV163. Next base: position 158 of record NZ_LEKI01000256.1, read on the forward strand.
CGCACATCCCTGCTCAACGCGTCGGGCACGGGAGCCGGGTACGTCTACCTGCGCCAGTGGCCGTTCTTCGCCGCCGCGCTCGTCATCACCCTCGGCCTGCTGGTCACCGCCGCCGTCCTCGGGGCCGCGGACAACCTCCTGCTGTGGGTTCCGGTCCTCCTGGCCTGGTTCGCCGCCGCGGCCTTGCACGGCCTGTTCGCGGGCCGCTCCCGCGACGAGCGCCTGATCGGCAGGGGGGAACAGCCCTCCAAGCGGGCGCTGCCCCTCCTCACCGCCGCCGGACTGGCGCTCGCGCTTCTGGTGACCCTCACCGGCGTGTGGCAGGCGGGGGAGTGGCGGCTGCGCGTCGCCGACGCCGCCCACGCCCGCGGCGAGTGCGGCCCCTCAGAGGCCGTCGCCGCCTACGGGAGCGTGGAGGACCTCTTCCAGCTCTCCTTCTCCCCGTCGCTCATGTCGCGCGCCCGCGCGGGCTCCGAGGCATGCGCGCTCCTGGAGCGCGCCCAGTCCGACGTCGCCGCCGAGGAGTACGGGCGGGCCCTGGACTCCTACGCCGCCTACTTCGAGCACCCCTCCGCCCGCTGGGAGGACACCGGCGGCGAGGTCGCCGACATCCACCTCTCCTACGCCGCCGACCTGGTGGCCTCGGCCGACGAGCACTTCGAGGGCGAGGTCACCGACGAGTACCGCGAGAGCATGCGGCGGGCGCACGAGATCTACACCGTGATCCCGGTGGACTACGAGGGCACCGAGGCCGCGGGCCGGGTCCCCACCGCCCTCACCGAGCTCTACGACGTCGGCACCGCGGAGTACGCCGCCGAGTACTGGTGCGCGGGTTTCGACCAGATCGACATGTTCTCCGACCTGGCCTGGGACGCCGCTCCCGAGATCACCGAGCGCATCGCCGCCGAGCGACCCGACGCCGCCTTCAGGTGCGGCTGGGAGAGCGTGGACGGCGGCTCGCTCGACACCGCCGACGAGATGGTCGCCCTCCTGGAAGCGGAGTACCCCGACCACGAGTCCGACGAGGTCGACCGGATGGTCACCCACATCGGCGCCGGGCGCATCGAGGAGAGGATGGACGCCATGACCTCGATCGGCGAGGTCGACTTCGCTCCCGCGCCCACCGGCGGCTCCGGCAGCGACAAGAGCGTCCTGGAGATCACCAACAACACCCCGTACGAGATGCAGTTCCTCTACGTCGGCCCGGACGCCGTCCACGAGGAGGTCATCACCCCCGCGTGCGAGGACTGCGAGGTCTACAGTTCGCCGCCCGCGGGCAACTCCTGCTTCGACGACGGCGACGTCATGCGCGTCGAACTCGAACCGGGCGAGTACCGGATGCTGCTCACCTCGAAGGACTCGCTCTTCGGGGCGGCGCCCCTGCACGGAACCGTCGACCTCTCCGGCGGCGACCTGTACGAGTCCTGCTACTTCGTCACCGAGTAGCGGGTCCCTCGGTCCGGCACGGGGGGTCCGCCCCCGTGCCGGACCGGCAGCCAACCCCGGGGTTCGTCCACGCGTGCGGTTGTGCGTACTGTGTGCTTCGGAGCACGCACACCTGAAACGGGGGTCACCACATGGGAGGGCGCACGTCCTGCTCGCTTCGGGTGGCATGGGACGACGGACTCACGGCCTACGACTTCGGTCCGCAGCACCCGATGGCGCCGATACGCGTCGAGCTGACCATGGCGCTCAGCCGCGAACTCGGCGTGCTGGACGCGCCGGGGGTCGGGCTCCTGGACGTCGAACCCGCATCGGACGAACTCCTCTCCCTCGTGCACGACCCCGCCTACATCGAGGCGGTCAAGCGCGCGGGCCGCACGCTCGAGCCCGACGACGTCCACCTGCTGGGCACCTCCGACAACCCCGTCTTCAAGGACATGCACGACGCCGCCGCGCTCATCTCCGGCGCGTCCGTGGCCGCCGCGCGGGCGGTGTGGAGCGGGGAGACCGCGCACGCGGCCAACATCGCGGGCGGCCTGCACCACGCCATGCGCGGCAACGCCTGGGGCTTCTGCGTCTACAACGACCCCGCCCTGGCCATCGCCTGGCTGCTGGAGCAGGGGGCCAAGCGCGTCGCCTACGTGGACGTGGACGTCCACCACGGCGACGGCGTCCAGAACGCCTTCTACAACGACCCTCGCGTACTCACCATCAGCCTCCACGAGTCCCCGGCGACCCTGTTCCCCGGCACCGGCCAGGCATCCGAGACCGGCGGTCCGGACGCCGAGGGGTACGCGGTCAACGTCGCGCTGCCCGCGGGCACCGGCGACAACGGCTGGCACCGCGCCTTCGACGCCGTCGTCCCGCCGCTGCTGCACGAGTTCCAGCCCGAGATCCTGGTGACCCAGCAGGGCTGCGACACCCACGCCCTGGACCCGCTCGCCAACCTCACCCTGAGCGTGGACGGCCAGCGTCGCGCCTACGCCGAGCTGCACGAACTGGCCCGCAAGACGGCTGGCGGCCGCTGGCTGCTGTTCGGCGGCGGCGGATACGGGCTGGTCCACGTCGTCCCCCGCGCCTGGACCCACCTGCTGGGCGAGGCCGCGGGCCGCCCCGTCGACCCCGAAACCGAGACCCCGCAGGGCTGGCGCGACTTCGTGCGCCAGCGCACGGGCGAGCTGGCGCCGCTGTACATGACCGACGGGCGCGAGGTCGTCTTCGACCACTTCGTGGACGGCTACGACCCGGGCGATCCGGTGGACCGGGCCATCCACGCGACCCGGACCGCGGTCTTCCCCAGCCACGGGATCGACCCGAGCCTGTAGGGGGCGGCCCTTCCGCGGCACCGCGGAAGGGCCGCCTATTCGGTGAGCACAGGGGCCCACGGGACTCCGGACGGCTCACGGGACGGCTCCCATAACACCCCGGTGTCGACCGGCGTGAATTCCGGAGTAGCCGCGCGTGTCGCGTCCGAAGCGGGTAGGACAGAGGTTGAATACCGGGCGAACAGGAGCAGGCGCCGTGGTGGCCGCCCAGCGTGGCGCACGCTCGCTGCGCAGACGAGGAAGGGGAGCGCCAGGTGACGCCGCCGACACGCGCTGAACTGATCACCTATCTGGTGCGCACGGGAATCGCCGGGCACGTCGACACCCCGCGCCAGAACAACCTGCGGCACTACCGGCGGCTCGTCCAGAAGGACCCCTACCACCAGTTCGGCCTCACCTTCTCCCACGACTGGACCTACTCCGAGGTCCTCGCGCTGATGAGCAAGCGCTGCGGCGTGGTGGCCGACGAGGAGTACGTGTGGGGTATCGACACCATCGACCCCGACCTGACCATCGACGCCCTGGAGGCCTTCGCCGACCGGCTGGCCCTGGCCGCCGAGCGCCGGGAACGGGTCCTGTTCGCCACCGGCCACCCGCGCAACCTCCGCGAGACCTACCGCGCCTGGAAGGACGCCCTCGCCGAGCGCGGGTGCCAGGTTCTCACCGCTGGTGGCGGCTATTCCTACGAAGTGACCACGGAGCGCCCCCCTAATCGGCGGATCGTGGTGTGGGAGGACGACATCGCCATCGTCACGGATGGTCGTCTCGCCCGTCACAGCCACCACCCCTTCGCCATGCGTGCCATCCTCGGGGACCTCGCGGACCGCGGTGAGGCATGGCCGCAGTTGGTCATCGCCGACCACGGGTTCGCGGGTGCGGCCGGTGAGGCGGGAGTGCCCGCGATGGGCTTCGCCGACTGCAACGACCCCGCCCTCTTCCTCGCCGAGGCCGAAGGGAAACTACTGGTCACGGTGCCTTTGGACGACGGTTACCTGACCGAGGACTACGCCCCGCTGCGCGAATACGTTCTCGCCCGGGCCGGTCTACTGTGAGTGGGGGAGACCATTTATACCCACCGTTAAACCTCATCCGACCCGCCATCAACACATAGCGCCGAAGACAGGCCCAACGGCCTTTCGCTGAGGCGAACTCGGCTCTACTCTGAAAACGGACGTGTCAGTAGTGACAGCGTGACACGCTGGCGTGGTTTGAGGTCGGCACACCGGGGTCGCCGCCGCACACCACGCCGGTCCCAAGGGTAGACAATGCTCACGTCCGGGAATGAGGGCGTCGAAAGATGAACGGGAGCAAGCCGCCTCTCGAAGAGGTCAGGTTCCTGACCGTGGCGGAGGTAGCCACGATCATGCGTGTGTCCAAGATGACCGTTTACCGAATGGTGCACTCGGGAGTTCTCCCCGCGATTCGCGTGGGGCGTTCCTACCGGGTCCCCGAGCGGGCCGTGCACGACTACCTCCGCGAGGCTTTCGTCGAGGCTGGTTGATCCAGGGCCCGGCCGACCGGGGCCGCCCCCCGGCCCCCGGTCAGCCGACACACCCGGGGGGCGGTGACTGACGGACACCGCCCCCACCGGGGTCTTCCCACCCC
>NZ_LEKI01000257.1:0-4510 GCF_001029525.1 Nocardiopsis sp. RV163
AGATCAAGGAGGCCGCCGCGGCGTCGGCGATCAACGGCTACCTCGACCGGTTCGTCCTCGTTGACGAGGGCCACCGGCAGGACGGAGGAGGCCGCCCGAGGAGCCCGGCGGCGCCCGGCGGCGCGGCGGACGCGCCGCCCGCGGAGCCCGCGCCTCCGGTTCCGGAGGCGGACGGGTCGCCCGCGTCCTGGCGCAGCGGGATCGGCCCCCGGGTGCCCGGCCCGGCCACCCGGGCCAGCTCGCCGGAGTCGGCGCAGGTGGCGACCACCGTCAGCCCGTCGTCCGCCAGCGCCTTGAGGGTGCGCCACAGGTCGGCCCGGTGCCCGGGTTCCAGGCCGCCGTCGACGTCGTCGACCGCCAGCAGCCGGGGTTCGGCCAGCAGGGCCAGGGCCAGCCCGAGGCGGCGCCGTTCGATCATGGGCAGCTCCCGCACCAGCGACCGGCGGTCCAGCCCGCCCAGCCCCGCGGCCTCCATGGCCTCGTCGGCCAGGCTCCGTGCGGCGGGGCGCATGCGCAGCAGCAGCCCCTCGGACAGGTGCTCGCGGACCCGGAGCCGCTCGTCCAGGGGGTTGGCCCCGTCCATCAGCCCGAGCGAGCTGATCCGGCGGACCCGGCGCGCGTGCCGGGGCAGGGCGTGGCCGTCCACGTACAGCTTCCCCTCCGAGGGGCGCATCCGGCCGGTCAGGGTGAGCAGCAGGGCGCTGCGCCCTCCTCCGGAGTCGGCCCGGAAGACGGTGAGAGTGCCCGGCCGGGCCGTGAACCCCACGCCCGTGTACACGGGGCCCTCCCGGGTGGCGAGCCCGACGCCCTCGGCCTGTACACGAGCTCCGGTCGCCCGTCGCATCCCCCGGCCCCCTTCGTTTTTGAACTGACCAGTCAGTGCAAAACTGCGGAAACCACCGTACAGCGCGCATACGACTCCTCCGGGCGCCGGGAGCTGTGGAGTGCCGCACAGCTCCGCCGCCCACGTGCACCGCGTGCGTCCGGGTAGTGGGATTGGATGGGAGGAGGCGTACCACCGAACGAACGGGAGGATCGGGATGTCGGAGATCTCCGAGCGGGTCGCGAGGGTCCTGGACGACCCGGAGAACTGGCCCAGCGACCCCAAGGAGGCCGTCGCGCTCCAGCGCGGGCTCGCCGACCGGGTCCGTGCGGAGCCGTTGGACGTGGACGCGGTGCGGCTGGTGGCCGGGCTGGACGTCAGCTACGCCACGGACAACACGGCGCTCTCCGCGGCGGCCGTGGTCATGGACGTGCGGACCCTGGAGGTGGTCGAGTCCGTCGCGATCTCCTCACAGCCGTCCTTCCCCTACATCTCGGGGCTGTTCGGGTTCCGCGAGTCCCCGCCTGTCCTGGAGGCGCTGGGGCGGCTCAAGGTGACCCCGGACGTGTACCTGTGCGACGGCTTCGGTCTGGCGCACCCCCGCCGCTTCGGGGTCGCCTGCCACCTGGGGGTGCTTCTGGACCTGCCGGTGGTGGGGTCGGCCAAGTCGGTGCTGTTCGGCAGGCACAGCGTGCCCGGTGAGGAGCGGGGGTCGTGGACGCCCATGGTGGCCGGGCGGTCGGAGGTGGTCCCCGACTCCTTCGCGCTGGCCGACCAGGGCAAGGAGGTGATCGGGCGCGTGCTGCGCACCCGCAGGGGGGTCAAGCCCGTCTACGTGTCCGTCGGCCACCGGGTGGACCTGGAGGGCGCGGCCGAGCTGGTGCTGCGGCTCTCGCCCAAGTACCGGGTGCCCGAGCCGGTCCGGCACGCCGACAAGCTCTGCGGCGAGCACCGCAAGGCGGTACTCGCCGCGAAGGAGGGCCGGGCCGACTGACCCGGACGGGGACGCCGGCCCCCGGCTTCCTACCAGCTCGTGGGAACAGGGCGCCCCTCGTTGTACCCGGCGGCGCTCTGCACGCCCACCACGGCGCGCTCGTGGAACTCCGCCAGCGAGGAGGCGCCCGCGTAGGTCATCGAGCTGCGCACACCGGCGACGATCTGGTCGATCAGGTCCTCCACGCCGGGGCGCTCCGGGTCCAGGTACATCCGGCCCGTGGAGATGCCCTCCTCGAACAGCGCCTTGCGGGCCCGCTCGAACGGGGAGTCCTCGGCCGTGCGCAGCCGGACCGCGCGGGCCGACGCCATGCCGAAGCTCTCCTTGTACTGCCTGCCCTCGGCGTCGCGCATGACGTCGCCCGGCGACTCGTAGGTCCCCGCGAACCACGAGCCCACCATCACGTTGGACGCGCCCGCGGCCAGGGCGAGGGCCACGTCGCGCGGGTGGCGTACGCCGCCGTCCGCCCACACGTGCCCGCCCAGCTCGCGCGCCGCCTCGGCGCACTCCAGCACGGCGGAGAACTGGGGGCGGCCCACGGCGGTCATCATGCGGGTCGTGCACATCGCGCCCGGGCCCACACCGACCTTGACGATGTCGGCACCCGCCTCGATCAGCTCGCGCGTGCCCCGGGCGGTGACGATGTTGCCCGCCACGATCGGCACTCGCGGCGACAGCGCGCGCACCTTGGAGACCGCGGTCAGCATCTTCTCCTGGTGGCCGTGCGCGGTGTCGATGACAAGGGTGTCCACCCCGGCCTCCAGCAACTCGGCGGCCTTGCCCGCCACGTCGCCGTTGATGCCGACGGCCGCGGCCACGCGCAGCCGGTCGTCCGAGTCCACGGCGGGCGTGTACAGGGTGGAGCGCAGCGCTCCCGTGCGGGTCAGCACGCCCACCAGTGAGCCGTTCCCGTCCACGACCGGGGCCAGCCGGTGGCGGAAGTCGTGCAGCATCCCGAACGCCTCGCGCGGCTCGGTGCCCGCCGGGATGGTCATCAGCTCGGTGGACATCACGTCGCGCAGTTGGGCGAAGCGGTCCGTTCCGGTGCAGTCGGCCTCGGTGACCACGCCGACGGGCCTGCGGTCCCCGTCCACCACGATCACGGCGTTGTGCGCGCGCTTGGGCAGCAGGTTGAGCGCCTCGCCCACGGTGCTGGACGGGTTGAGCGTGATGGCGGTGTCGTACACCAGGTGCCGCCGCTTGGTCCAGGAGACGACGTCGGAGACCACGTCGAGGGGGATGTCCTGCGGGATGACCGCGACACCGCCGCGCCTGGCGACGGTCTCGGCCATCCTGCGCCCGGCGACCGCGGTCATGTTCGCCACGACCAGCGGGATCGTGGTGCCGGTGCCGTCCGGCGACGACAGGTCCACGCTGAGCCGGGAACCCACGGAGCTCCGGTTGGGGACCATGAACACGTCGCTGTAGGTCAGGTCCTGCTGGGGTGCCTGGTCGTTGAGAAAACGCAATGCCTCTACCTCGGTCGAGACCGAAGGGGGTGGACCATCCGCCGCATGCCGCGCGCGGCCGCCTGTTGATCCCCCTCTTACCGGTCAAGTATGCCGTCACGAATTAGGTCGGTCGACACCCGATCTGGCATGATGACCCGGATCCCCGCCGACACAGCCCTTCCCCGCCCCTGCCAGCGCGTCGTCGGGCGCCGGGGCCCGGATGGGCGCTCCTGGAGAGCCCGCATGCCGCGTTTCACTTTCGCGCAAGTCAAGGAAGAGACCTACAAGGCGAAGGACGCCTGGTGGACGGTCTTCCTGGTGGACCCCCTGGCCGGACGCCTCGTCGTCTGGACCGCGAACCGCACCGACATCACGCCCAACCAGCTGACGCTGGGGGCGGGGGTCTTCGGCCTGCTCTCCATGCTTTGCTTCATCGCGCCGGTCCTCGTGCCGGGTGCCGAGGCCTTCAACTGGGCATGGCTGCTGGCGGGCGGACTGCTCTTCCACCTCAGCTTCGTCCTGGACTGCATGGACGGCAAGATCGCCCGGCTCAAGGGCACCGGCACGGTCTTCGGTAGCTGGGTGGACTTCGTCTTCGACCGCATCCGCTTCTTCGGCTGCGTGATGGCGCTGCTGATCGGCCAGTGGCTGCTCACCGGCCACGAGGTCTACCTGATCGCGGCGCCGGTGGTGGTCTTCTTCGACCTGCTGCGCTACCTCAACGGCCCCCAGGTCGCCAAGTCCCGCCGGACCATGAACCAGGCGCTCGCCGAGCTGACCGGGGACACCGAACGGCTCGCTGAGGCCCGGCGCGAGGCCGACCCCGAGGACGAGGAGACGGGGGAGGCCCCGGCCCGGCCGGACGCCCCCGCCCCGACCGGCCTCTACCCGCGCGTGCGCGACCGGCTCCTGCGCCACCGTGTGCGCCCGCACCTGTTCAGCGGCATCGAGTTCGAGATGTTCCTGTGCGTGGTGGCCCCGGTGACCGCGCTGGTCTCCCTCTTCACCCCGCTCAACAGCCTGATCATCCCCGTCGCGGTGTTCTCCGTCCTGGCGCTGGCCTTCTTCGAGGTGATCCTGGTGCTGCGGCTGTGGAAGGACACGAACAGGTTCGAGGCGCGCCGCCGCCGACTGCTGGCCTCGGGCGCCGTCCCCGGCGCCCCCGCGGCCCCGCACCCGACCAGCGGGAGCTGAACCGGCCCTCCCCACCGCGGGCGGGAGCGACACGGGAGGGGCGGGTCC
>NZ_LEKI01000258.1:0-4478 GCF_001029525.1 Nocardiopsis sp. RV163
ACGAACAGCGCCGCCGCCAGATCGCCGACGCGGTCCTCGCCGTGGCGGCAGAACACGGCATGGCGGCCGTGTCCCAGACCAGCGTGGCGGCCCGCGCCGGGGTCTCGCCCGGTCGCGTCCAGCACTACTTCCCCGCCAAGCACCGGATGATCGAGGCCGCCTTCGAGCGGGGCAACGCCCTGAGCTCCGCGCGCATCGCCGCCAAGGCGGGCCCGGGCGACGACCCGCGCCGCCTCCTGACGACCGTGCTCACAGAGCTGATCCCCTACGACGACGCCACGCGCGCGCACATGCGCGTCCGCCAGGCGTTCACCGCGCTCGCCCTGTCCGACGAGGCCATCGCCCGGCGCATGCGCCGGGAGTACGCCCGTTTCCACGGCCGGGTCGCGGACCTGCTGCGCCGCGGCCAGGAAGGGGGAGCGGTGCCCCGCGACCTGGACCCCGCGGAGCGGGCGGTCGCGCTCGTCGCCCTGGCCGAGGGGCTGGCCTACTACGTGCTCGTGGACGTCCACCCGGCCGAGGCGGCCCGCGAGCGGGTGCTCGCCGAGATCGCCGCCCTCCACACGCCCGGCCCCGGCGCGCAGGGCTGACTCGCGGGTGGCGCACCTCGGCTGCTGCTCCTTCGCGTCCGCTCCCGGTGCGCGGCGCCGACCGTTCCAGGGTCACCACCGCTCACCGGTGACACGGAGGCGGCCCCGAGCGATCCGTGCGCGGGCACCGCCGCTACCGCGGACGGGATGCCGGGGAAGGCGGTGCCCGCGGTCTTCCAGGACTTCGGCCGCTGCGAGTCGACGGTGCGGGACAACATCGCCTTCGGCTCCCTGGCCCACGCCGATGACGAGGAGGGCCTGCGGGAGGCGGCGGGCCGGGCCGCCGCGCACCGCTTCACGACCGCACGGGCGGCCGACCTCATCGTGGTGACGGACGGCGGCCGGGCGGTGGAGACCGGCACCCACGACACGCTGAGCCGGGCCGACGGGCTCTACGCCGAAGTGCGCCGAAAGCGCGCTGAGTCCGACGGAGCCGCCAGGAGTCCCCGACGCTGCGCTCTCCCCGCCTCTTCCGCGCGACGGCTGTTCGCCCTGTCCGTGGACGAGGCGGATTCCAGTTGCGGGGCGCCCCGTCCGCGTTCATGATGCTGATCATGACTCGGTACGTCACCCCTCCTGTCCGCCTGGGCGAGAGCGCCCTCTCCGATGGCCGGTCGCTCGGCTGGGCCGAGTGGGGGCCGTCGGACGGAGCGCCCGTCCTGTTGTGTCCGGGGGCGGCCACGAGCCGGTGGCTCGGGTTCGGCGCGGGGGTTGTCGATGCCCTGGGAGTGCGGCTCGTCTCCGTGGATCGTCCGGGCCTCGGTGTCTCGACACCCGCCCCCGGGAGGACCTTCTCCGACTTCGTCGGTGATATGCGCCAACTCTGCGTGCTGAGGGGGCTGGGGCGGCCGGCCGTGGTCGGCAATTCCCAAGGCGCGCCGTTCGCTCTGGCCTGTGCCGCGGAGGGGGTCGCCTCGGCGCTGGCTGTCGTCTCGGGCGCGGACGAGGTCGCCGCGCCGCAGTTCGCTCCCGTCCTGGACGCGGACCTGCGCGGTCTGGTCGAGCGGACCGGAAGCGATCCGGCCGGCTCCGAGGAGTTCTTCGCGGGCTTCACCGCGGACGCGATGTGGGACATGGTCGTGAACGGGAGTCCGGAGTGCGACCTCGCCGTGTACCGGGACCCGGGTTTCACGGCCGGTTACCGCAGGGCCCTGAGCGAGGCGTTCACCCAAGGTGCCGCTGGTTACGCCCGGGACACGGTCCTGGCGATGGGGCGGTGGCCGTTCGCCCTCGACGCGATCACCGTCCCGGTCGACATCTGGTACGGCGAGTTGGACACCAGCCACTCGCCCGACGGCGGATCACTGCTCGCCGCCCGGGTGCCCGGCGCCATTCACCATGTCGTGCCGGAGACCGGCGGCGCACTCCTGTGGACACATGCCGAGTCGATCCTCGCACCGCTCCTGGGCAACGCCGTCGCCGACGGGTAGGAGACGGCCTCGGGCCCGTACCGGTGCGGGAGGCGCGCGCGTGGCCCGCGTGTGCGCGTCCACGGGGGCGATGCCCCGCCTCCGCGCCGTGAGCGGCGCGGGCACCACACGCCCGTGGGTGACGGGGCGCGGAACTGTCGCAGGCCCGGGCGATAATCCCGGCGTCCGCCCACCACCGCAGAGCGGGGCGAGAGCCCGCCCGAGGAGCCCCATGACGTCGACGACACCCCGCCCACGCCACGGAACCCGCCGGTGAGCGGCCGCGCGGACCTGTGGCCGCTGATCCACCGGGAGCGGGCGGCACTGGCCGAAGACCTGTCGGAACTGACCGAGGAACGTTGGGCGACGCCGTCGCTCTGCGCGGGACTGACCGTGCGCGAGGTGCTCGCGCACCTGACGTCGTCGGCGAGCCTCAACGGGCTGCGGTGGCTGGCCGGGGTCGTCCGCTGCCGTTTCGACTTCGACGCCCAGGTCGCGATGCGCCTGGCGGAGCAGTTGGGGGACTCCGGAGCCGACACCCTCGCGCGCTTCCAGGGGATCGTGGACAGCACGACCTCACCGCCGCTGCCCAAGCCCGCCGTCCTGGGGGAGGCGATCGTGCACGGCGAGGACATCAGGCGGCCCCTGGGCGTCGTCAGCACCCGTCCGATCGCCGCGCTGACCCTCGTGGCGGACTACTACCGGGGCTCGGACCAGGTCGTCGTCGCCAAGAGCCGGGTCCGGGGGTTGAATCTCCAGGCCACCGACGGTCCGTTCGCCTCCGGTACCGGACCCCTCGTCCGGGGGAGCACGCTCGCCCTGGTCATGGCGATGACCGGCCGTTCCGCGCACCTGGACGAGCTCACCGGCGACGGTGTGGAGATCCTGCGCGAACGCGCGGGGGGCTGACCCGCCGCCGCGCGGGCCGCTCCGCGACACGCGCGCCCCGGCTCGACATGCAAGTGCTTACTTGCCTATCGTGGTGATCGTGGCAGACGACCTCTTCAAAGCCCTGGCCGACCCGACTCGTCGCACCATCCTCGACGAGCTCACGGAGAAGTCCGGCCAGACACTGTTCGAGATCTGCTCGCGATTGGCCATGAATCACCAGCTCGGCATCTCGCGCCAGGCGGTCTCCCAGCACCTCGCCGTGCTGGAGGCCGCCGGGCTCGTCGGGACCAGGCGCGAGGGCCGCTACAAGTTCCACGACCTCAACACGGCCCCGCTGCGGCGGATCGCCGAGCGATGGCTTGCGCCAGACGCGTCCGAACCGGAGGAGAGCAACCCGTGAAGATCCACCTGAGCAGCATCTTCGTCAGCGACCAGGCCGAGGCCGAGCACTTCTACACCGAGGTCCTCGGCTTCGTGAAGAAGCACGACCTCCCGGTGGGGGAGAAGGACCGGTGGCTGACCGTCGTCTCTCCCGACGAGCCCGAGGGCACCGAGCTCCTCCTGGAGCCCGCCGGCCACCCGGCGGTCAGCGTCTACCGCGACGCCCTGGTCAAGGACGGCATCCCGCTCGCCCAGTTCGCCGTCGCCGACGTGCGGGCTGAGCACGAGCGCCTGCGGGGACTCGGCGTCCGCTTCACCCAGGAACCCCTGGAGATGGGCCCGGTCACCACCGCCGTCTTCGACGACACCTGCGGCAACCTGATCCAGATCGCGTCCGAGCCGCGGTAGGCGGCCACCCGGGTGCGGGACCCGGACGCCCCGGCGGCCGGGCCCCGCCCGCGTCCGGGCGCACGGATCTCCGCCACCGAGAACCCCGTCCCCTGACCCCGGGGCCCGTCCGCGCGGGCGGATTCACCCCCCGGCGGCACGGGTAGGAGACGGGCGCACAACCGCTACTTCGTCCCGGGGGACACTCATGGCACACCTGACCGAACTGCACGGAACCGCGATGGGGGAGTTCGACCGCCGGGTCCGCGAGGTCAAGCTGACGGACTGGGCACTGCCCACGCCGTGCGCCGACTGGGACGTGCACGACCTGGTCAACCACCTGACCACCGAGCAGCTGTGGGCGCCGCTCCTGCTGGACGGCGCCCGGGTCGAGGAGGTCGGCGACCGCCTCGACGGCGACAACCTGGGCGAGGAGCCCATCACCACCTGGGAGGTCGCCTCCCGCGAGGCCCGCACCGCCTGGCTGGCCCCGTCGTCCCTTGAGAGCACGGTGCACCTGTCCTTCGGCGACGCGCCCGCCGAGCTCTACCTGTGGCAGATGACCTTCGACCTGACGGTGCACGCCTGGGACCTGGCGCGCGCCCTGGGCACCGACGAACGCCTCGACCCCGACCTGGTCAAGGAGGTCCACGCCTGGCTGAGCGACCAGGACCCGGGCCCGGGGCCGATGTTCGGCGCCCCCGTCGAGGTCGGGCCCGACGCGAGCCCCCAGGACCGCCTGATCGCCCGCACCGGCAGGACCCCCTGACCGACCGCGCGGCCCCGGCCGGGTGCCGTACCCGGCCGGGCCGCTCCGCGC
>NZ_LEKI01000259.1:0-4473 GCF_001029525.1 Nocardiopsis sp. RV163
CGACCGCCAGCCCCCACCGGTTCCCCCGCGCCGACCTGCGCGACCTGTCACCAGCCATGGTCAACCCTCCGCGTACCGCACGTGGGTGGCGATCCGCATGCTGCGCAGCGGCGCCAGCTCCTCCAACCGCCGCTCCACGGCCGCGGTCACCTCGGCGGGCAGCCCCGCCGACCTGCGCATCCCGGTGCGCGCGTGCACCCGGATCCTGTTGCCGCGCACCGTCACGTGCACGCCCTCGACGCCGCTGACGCCCTCGGCCGCGGCGGCCACCGCCCGGCGCAGCGCGGGCCGGGTCAGCCCCACCACCAGGTTGGGGTCGTCAGTGCGCAGGGCGGTCCAGCGTCCCCGCCCGGGGGCCAGGGCGGCCACGATCAGGGCCAGCCCGATCAGCGCCAGGACCGCCGAGGCGATCTGTACCGACGGCATCGACCAGGTCGTGGTCGCCGCGTAACCGCTGGCCGCGCCGACGGGGATCAGCCCCAGCGGGCTCCCCGCGAGGGCCGAGATCACCTCGGCGGCGGCCACGACGGCCACGAGGAGGATCACGAGGCCCGTGATCACCGCGGGCCAGGACCGCCGCGGACGGAACGTGTGGACGGCCACCCGCCTGGCCCGGCGGTCGACGCCCTGGTCGGGGCGTCCGAGCACCTCTTCCACGGTGGTCATGTCAGCGCACCAACTCCGCGATCTCGATGTCGATGTGGTGGACCCGCTTTCCGGTGATCCGCTCGATCCGCCGCACGACGTGCCCGCGCACCCGTGCGGCGACCTCGCGCACCGAGTGCGGGTAGCGGACGCCGACCCGCAGCCTGAGCAGAACGACCTCGCCGCTCACCCGGGCCCGCGCCGTGCGCGACCGGGCGGGGAGGGCTCCGGGGACCTCGCGGACCGCGCGCGCGGCAGCCTTCTCGACCACACCGGGTTCGATGACGGTGCGGCCGCCGGGGTCGCGGTCCGCCCCGCTCCTCTCCCGGGCGACCTCGTCGCCCGGGCGTTCCCGCTGTCGGGGAACCGTACTGGTCCGCACTCCGGCCACGTCCGCTCCCTCACGTCTCAGGCGGAGCGCCGCGAGAACATCGCGGTGAGGTCGATCTCGCCCTCCATCGCCCGACCGGCGACGAACCCCGCGACCCCCAGGATCAGGACCAGCGCGAAGGCCGTGAAACCGCCGAACGCGGCGGCCAGACCCAGTACCGTCCCGTAGGACAGTCCGACGATGGGCCACATGGCTTCCCCCCTCTTGTCCAGCACCCGATGCTGCCTGTTCAACCACTCGTACGGGCGCCGTCCCGCAGTCCCGCGACCACGTCCTCCACGGACACGTGGACTGCGCGACCCCCGGCGACCGGGGTGAGGCCGCGGTGCAGCTCGGCGGCGATCTCCGGCAGGGGCCGCCCGAACCGGACCACGACGCCGACCTCGACGCTGTCGGCGCGTACCGCCACCCCCAGGACCCGTCCTCCGGGTACGGGCGTGGTCAGCGTGCCGAACCCCCCCGAGGACAGTTCCACCACGTCCGGGAAGCGCTCGGCCTCACGCGCCAGGCGCCGGGCGACCTCGCCCGGGTCCGCGTCGGCGGCCGTCATCACCGGACCCGGGGCGCGGACTCGCCGTCGTCCTCGCCGCGGTCGTCGTCGGGCAGGTGGATGTCGTCCACCCGGATGTTGATCTCGGTGACCTCCAGCCCGGTCATGCGCTCCACCGCCGAGGTGACGTTGCGGCGCACGGCCGCGGCCAGGTCCTGGATGGCGGCGCCGTACTCGACGACCAGGTCGATGTCGACGGCGGCCTGGCGCTCGCCCACCTCGACCGAGACGCCCCGCGCGACCGAGCCGCTGTCGCCGCCCCGGGTAACGACGTCCCTGACCGCGCCGACCGCCCGCGCGGTCCCGCCGCCCATGGCGTGGACGCCGCCGATCTCACGCGCGGCCATGCCGGCGATCTTGGCGACCACGCCGTCCGCGATCTGGGTGCGCCCGCCCTCCTCGCGGGAGGAGTCCCCCCGGTTCGTCCGGCCCGACTCGCGGGCTCCCGGCACCTTGGTCTCGGTCCTCATGTCCGTCACTGGGTTCCCCCTACGCAGTGTGCGGGCCGCACGGGTGGTCGCGGCGCAGAGGGCGCCCCGGACCGTTCCCCGCGCCTTCCCGGCGGATGTGCCCTCCCAGAGGGCCGGACCGAAACCCGGGCCCGTGTCCTGGCCGGAAGGATGTCGAACTGATCACACCATATACACACACACTGTATTCGACAAAGCACTGTGAGTAATTTTTCCTGGTCGGAACGGGCAACGCGCGCCCCAACTCCGACCAAAAACAGCGTCGAGAATCCGGTCGGCCAGGAAAACGCACGGGGGCGCCCGCAGGCGCCCCCGTGCGTGGACCGCACCCCGCTGCAGCGAGGCGGGCGTCCGGATCAGCCGAAGATGACGGTCTTGCCCCCGTTGAGCAGCACGCGGCGCTGCGCGTGCCAGTTGACCGCGCGCGCCAGCGCCACCGACTCCAGGTCCCGGCCGATCGCCGTGAGCTGCTCCGGGCTGTGCGTGTGGTCCACCCGGGACACCTCCTGCTCGATGATCGGGCCCTCGTCGAGGTCGGCGGTGACGTAGTGGGCGGTCGCGCCGATCAGCTTGACGCCGCGCGCGTGGGCCTGGTGGTAGGGCCGGGCTCCCTTGAAGCTGGGCAGGAAGGAGTGGTGGATGTTGATGATCCGGCCGGACATCTTGGCGCACAGCTGCTCGGAGAGCACTTGCATGTAGCGCGCCAGGACCACCAGGTCCACGTCGTAGGAGTCGACCAGCTCCAGCAGGCGTGCCTCCTGCTCCTTCTTGCTCCCGGCCGTGACCGGCAGGTGGTGGAAGTCCACGCCGTAGGAGTCGGCGAGGAACTCCAGGTCGGGGTGGTTGGAGACCACCGCGGCGATGTCGGCGTCCAGCAGGCCGCTGCGCTGGCGGTAGAGCAGGTCGTTGAGGCAGTGGCCGAACTTGGACACCATCACGATCATGCGCGGGCGCACGTCGCGGCGGTTGAGGGTCCACTCCACGAACGCGTCGCCGTTCCCTCCGCCGAAGTCCCCCGCCAGCGCCGCGAAGGCACCGCGCAGGACGTCCGCCCCGGCCACGCCGTCGTCGCTCCGCTCGGCCGCGAACTGCATCCGCAGGAAGAAGCGTCCCGTGTAGTGGTCGCCGTACTGCTGACTCTCGGTGATGTTGCAACCGTGGTCGGACAGCAGGTTGGCCACAGCGGCGACGATGCCCCGGCTGTCGGGGCACGAAAGGGTCAGGACGTACTCACGCTCACTCATGGAAAGAACCACTCCCGGGGTCGGACGGCTGATCAGCCGTGACACCCCAGGGTATCGCCACCGCAACACCGGGGGCCGGTTATCGCGAACCCGCCCGCGGACCGCCCGCCGCGGGGATACCGCATCCCCTTTCCCGCCGAGAATATGAAAGACATTCATGTTCTGGCATGCTCAGGACATGACAAGTCTGCGCGAAACGTACGAGTCCGCCACACGCGGGCTCGAAGCCCCCTTCGCCCTCGTCGACCTCGCCGCTCTGCGCGCCAACGCGTCCGACCTGACCCACCGCGCCCACGGCAAACCCATCCGGATCGCCAGCAAGTCCGTGCGCAGCCGCGAACTGCTGCGCACCGTCCTCGCCCTGCCCGGCTACGCGGGAATCATGGCCTTCACCCTGCCCGAGGCCCTCTGGCTGGCCACCGGCGACCGCCCCCTCAGCGACGACGTCCTCGTCGCCTACCCCACCGTGGACCGACAGGCCCTGGCCAGGCTCGTGCGCGACCCCCGCGCCGCCCGCGCCATCACCCTGATGGTGGACGACACCGCGCACCTGGACCTGATCGGCGCGGCCGTCGCCGAGGCCGCCGACTCCCGAGGCGCCGATGCCCCGCCGGTCCGTGTGTGCCTGGACGTGGACACCAGCTGGCAGCCCGTGGGACCGCGCCTGCGCGTGGGCACCTACCGCTCCCCCGTGCGCACCCCGGCCCAGGCCGCCGCGTTCGCCCGCGCGGTCGCGGCCCGACCCGAACTGGAACTGGACGGGATCATGGCCTACGAGGGCCAGATCGCCGGTGTGGGCGACGCCCCGCCCGGCAGGCCGCTCTACGGTCGCCTCCTGCGCGCCGTCCAGCGCCGCTCGGCCTTGGAGCTGGCCAAGCGCCGCGCCGCCATCGTGCACGCCGTCGGGGAGGTCGCCGACCTGCGCTTCGTCAACGGCGGCGGCACCGGCAGCCTGCACACCACCGGCGGGGAGAGGGCCGTGACAGAGCTGGCGGCGGGCTCGGGGCTCTACCACCCGCACCTGTTCGACCACTACCGCTCCTTCGGCGGGCGCCCCGCCGCCCTGTTCGCGCTCCCCGTCGTGCGCCGACCCGGACCGGGCGCGGCCACCGCACTCGGCGGCGGCTACACCGCCTCGGGCCCCGTGAACGCCCACCGCGCCCCGCTCCCCCA
>NZ_LEKI01000025.1:0-47254 GCF_001029525.1 Nocardiopsis sp. RV163
GGGCTCGGGGCTGCGCCACTCGCTAATCGGCTCCGCGGAGCTCCAGGAGTTCTCCGAAGCGGCCAGGGGCCAGGGCCGGGCCCGGTCCGTGCTCTCGTCGGCCTCCGTGGGGGTCCGGAAGCCCAGCGGCTCGGGGCTGCGCCACTCGCTCATCGGCTCCGCGGGTTCGGCGGCGCCCCAGGAGTCCGGTCCCTCCACCTCTCCTCCGGACCGCCAGGGCCCCTGCGGACCCGGGAGCGGGTCCGAGAAGGGGTCCGAGAGCGGGTCCGCGAGCGGATCCCCGGGCCGGGGGGCCTCCGGCGGTTCCGAAGACGTCCGGGAGGGCAGCGGGTCGGCGGCCCAAGGGCGGGGTTCGGGCGCTTCGGCCCCGGACGGCTCACCCCGGTCCTGCGACGGGTCACCCCACGGCTCCGGCGGGGACTGCGGCCGCTCGGCCGCGGTGCCGCTCTCCCCGGTAAGCAGGTCGTCATCGGCCTCCGGTTCCAGCGACCGGAACGAGGCCGACATCGGGCCCGAGTCCACCTCGGCGAAGTGCGCGGCCACACCGAAGTGGCGGGGCGCCTGCGTCCGGTGGGTCCCGGTCTCGTCGTGCTCGATCGGCGGCGCCATCGGATGGCGCACCGAACCGGCCATGTGGATCCGGTTCCACCACGCGGCCGCGTCCTCGTGGCGCAGCTCCTCCAGCACCTCCAGCGACCCGGGGATGTGGGGGTGCCTGCGCCCGGCCCGCCAGGAGTGGCTGAGCGACTGCGGTTCCAGCACCAGCACCCGCGTGCCGTCGACCAGCGGGATGTCCCCGGGGAGCGCCTCGTTGCCCACCCACGTGCCGTCGCCGCCGACCAGGTCCCACTCGCCGCGCACCACGTCCGCCAGCGGGTCCACCGGCGCGTCCAGGCACGCGGCGGTCCAGCGGGGGTCGGGCCGGGTGCCGGGCACCAGCCGTCCCTCCTTGCCGATCAGCGCGTCCGCGAGCAGCGTGTGCAGCTGGAAGTTGTCGCCGATCCCGTCGAAGCGCACCTGGAAGCCCCGGCGCGAGGTCCGGTCCAGTACCAGGAGCGTGCTCGCCTCCGCCATCCGCAGCAGTTCGTTCACCTCGACGAACTCGCTGAGCTGTGTGGACAGCGCGTGCACGATCTGGGTCAGCCCCTCCAAGGCGCTGGCGTCGGCGCGCACGGCCGCCCGCACCCCGGGGTCGCCCAGCATGGCCTTGGCCGCCAGCCCGTAGCGCAGGGACGTCCACCAGCCCACGGTGGCCAGCGGGGCGTTGTCACCGAGGACCTCCTCGACGCGCTGCTCGTCGGCCGCCGACACGTCGTTGGGCGCTGGCAGCCGTCCGCCGCCGGTCTTGTCCCACGCGTGCATGAAGGCGACTGCGGCCTGACCGTAACTTCCGAGCTGGCGCAGCACCTCCAGCCCCACCTGTCCCGCGGGCGCTCCGGCCTCCACGAGGGCGCCGGCCAGGACGGCGAGGTCGGCCGCGATCCCGGCGACGGGTTCACTGTCGCCCAGGACCGGGGCCAGCGCCTCCATGGCGATGGCGAGTTCTTCGACGGGTACCTGGGAGGACAGCCGGAACACGTCGTGCACGGCCGCCGGAAACGCGGGTGCCTGGCTGGCTGCGGTGTCGAGCACGCGTTGGAACGCGGCACGGAACTCATCGGTCACCTGTGAATCCTTCCATATCCACACGTAGTGTCCGTGGTCCGGTCACATGCGTCGATGTCGGACACCGGAAGAACCCCGTCGGGAAGGATCCGTCGGGGGCCACGGGTACGTGCGGCGGTCAGGCGGGCGACGCGAACCGGACCTCGTGCGCGTCGCGCTCCGGCGCCAGGAAAGCAAGCAGCCGCAGACCCTCGGCCTCGGCCTCCTCGCGGTCGGCGGCCCCGATCTGCCGGAACGGCGTCACCTCAACGGTTGCCGTCCCCTTGGCGCGGACCACCTTCCAGGAGCCGCGCACCCGGCCGTCCACGAGCACCGTGGCGGGCGGCATCCCGTTGCGGGAGGCGAGCCGCCCCAGATCCTCGGCGCAGAGCATCCGGCCGCGGTCGGCGTGGCCGCGCAGCACGTTGTCGAAGTCGTAGAGGAAGCGGACCGGCGCCGGGACGTCCGGTCCCGGGCGCGGGGCGTCGGGGAGGTCGAACAGCTCGGCGCCGTCCTCGCCGCGCAGGACCACGAGCCGCTCGCGCAGGCGGTCGACCACCGCGCGCAGCCGGGTCAGCCCGGACCAGGCCTGCACGTCCTTCACGGTGGCCGGCCCGAACGCGGCCAGGTAGCGCAGCACGAGCGCCTCCGGATCGGGCTCGGCGTCCATGGCCAGACCGGTCCAGGTGTCGGCTGGGGCGAACGCGGGCGGCCCCGAGGAGCCCCACACCCCGCGCGGGGGGATCTGCACTACGGGCAGCAGGGAGCGCACCGCGTAGGACAGGTCGTCACCGGGGACCCCGGGCCACCGCTCGGCCAGGCGCGCGCCCAGCTCGCCGGGGGTGAGCGGCTGCTCCACCAGCAGGGCGCGCCCGGCGTCCGCCACGGCGTCCAGGTCGGTTCCGGCGGTGGCCTTCCCGTGAGCGCTGTGCGCCAGGCCGCTGGCGATGACGGGCTGGACCGTGGGCCGCAGCGCGCGGAAGTCCTGGGGGGTGACCAGGTGCAGGGTGCCGCGCATGAGGGTGGCGCGGACGAGTTCGCCGTCGGTGAGCTGGCGCCCGACGTCCTCGGGGGACGGGTCCTCGATCCGGTTCTGGAGCCCGACGTACCAGGTGTGCGTGGTCTGCGCCTGGAGGCCGACCAGGTGGGAGACGACCTCGGTCACCGGGCGGTCCACGCGCCGCAGGAGGAACTGGCGGGCGAGGGTGGCGCGGTTGAGCGCACGCGGGGAGAGGACGGTGTCGGTGGCGGCCATCGCTCGGCTCCTCCAGGATTGCCGGTCGGTCGGGGCACACTACCGGCCGGGTCCGACGGGCGGGCGTCGCGCGCGAGGCGGCCCGTTGCGTTCCCGGGCGGCGAGCGGGGCGGCGGCCGTGTGGGGTACCCCACTCGACGGGCGGCCCGGGGGGCGACACTACAATCCGCAACGGACATAACGCCGTACATCGGAGGAGTGCCCATGCCGTGGTCCGAGCAGTCGCGTGTCCGGTTGGAGAACGAGCACGTGCTGCTCACTCCCCTCGTGGAGACGGACCGCGAGGGGTGGCGCGAACAGGCCATGGACTCCGACATCTGGACGCACTTCGTGACCCGTGTGGACGACGAGGCGAGCTTCGTCCGGTTCTTCTACTCCTGCCTGGCCGCCAGCGACGGCGGGGAGCGCTCCACGTTCACCGTCACCGACAAGGCGAGCGGGAGCATCGCGGGCAGCATGAGCTACGGGCACATGTCCGAGCCCGACCTGCGGCTGGAGGTCGGCAGCTCCTGGCTGGGGCGCGACTTCAGGGGCCGGGGGGTCAACCACTGGTCCAAGTACCTGCTGCTGCGGCACGCCTTCGAGGAGATGGGCGCGGAGCGGGTCGAGTTCAAGACCGACGTGCTCAACGAGCGGGCCCGGCGCGGCCTGCGCTCCATCGGAGCCACGGAGGAGGGCGTCCTGCGCAGCTACAACGTCATGCCGGGCGGACGCCGCCGGGACGCCGTGTACTACTCGGTGCTGCGCAACGAGTGGCCGGGCGTGCGCGAGCGCCTGGAGGAGGGCCCGCGCTTCCGGTGAGGTCCGCGTCCGCGGCGGACGGGTCCTCCCGCCCGATTCCGGACCGGCGGATGATTAGGTCGCCCGGCAGAGGGAAGACACCAGAACCAACACCGCCCCCCGGTGTCACGGGCGGCTCCCATCCCCTGGGAGCCGCCCGCTCTGTGTGCGCGGTTCGAACACGGTTGCAGCCCGGGAGGGAACCGTTTCCGCCCCGCGGAAGTCGTAGACACGAAACATCCCTCGTCCCGCTCACGGCCCCGACCGGGAAGGCTTCTCCCCCGTGAACCCCCACACTCCCGCACCTCCGATGCCCGGCCCGCTCAAGGCGGTCCGCGTCATCCTCATCATCCGGATCGTGCTCGCCGCCGTCATCTACTCCCTGGCCCTCATCGGCCTCGTCGCCCTCGCCAACCTGCCCAGCGCGCAGGTCGAGGCGGAGATGGACACGGGGGTGGGCGGCCTCGCGGCCATCCTGCTCTTCAGCCTGGCCCTCACGGCCTTCGAGGTCTACGTCGTGGTCGCCCTGGGCAAGGGCGGGAACAGGGCGCGCACGCTCGTGCTCGTCGTCGTGGCTCTGGGGTTCGCCAGCGCGCTCCTCAACCTGCTCACCGACGCGTCCAACCCGGCCCTGGGCGTGGTCCTGATGGCGGTCATCCTGCTGCTCATCCGGACCGGGAGCGCCCAGGAGTGGTTCCGCGTGACCGACCCCGGCCACCAGCCCCTCCCGGGCGGATACCCGGGCCAGGGCGGGTACCCGGCTCAGCCGGGCCAAGGCGGACACCTCGACGGCGGCGGACGGCCCGGTCACCCCGGTCACCCCGGGCACCCGGGGCAGCCGGGGCAGCCGGGCTACGGCGGCCGGCCCGGCCAGGCGGGCCCCTCCGGTCACTGACCGTGCCCCGCCGGACGCCGCGGGTCCGCACCGCCGCGAAGGGGCGTCCGCGGATGCGCTCCCACGGCCCCCACGGGCCCGGGAGCGCGCCGCGGACGCCCCGGCGGTTCCTTCTCAGAGGCGGTCGAGCAGCTGGGCGCAGCGGATCAGGCCCAGGTGCGAGTACGCCTGCGGGTGGTTGCCCAGCGCCCGCTCGGTGACCGGGTCGAACTCCTCCGGGATGAGCCCGGTCGGTCCGGCGCAGTCCACCAGGTGCTTGAACAGCTCGTCCGCCTCCGCGCGGCGGCCGGTCAGCAGGTACGCCTCGATCAGCCACGCGGTGCACAGGTGGAAGCCGCCCTCGCCGCCCGGCAGGCCGTCGTCGCGGTGGTACCGGTACACGGTCGGGCCGCTGCGCAGCTCCGCCTCCACAGCGGTCACGGTGGCCTGGAAGCGCTCGTCGGCCGGGTCGATCAGCCCGGACAGGCCGATGTGCAGGGACGCGGCGTCCAGGTCGGTGCCGTCGTAGGCGGTGGTGAAGGCCTGCGCCTCCTCGTTCCAGCCCTTGTCCAGCACCTCGGCGGCGATGCCGTCGCGCAGGTCCGGCCAGGACGGGTCCACCTCGCGGCCGTAGGCGCGGGCCAGGCCGACGGCGCGGTCCAGGGTCACCCAGCACATCACCTTGGAGTAGACGCGCTGGCGGGGCTCGTCGCGCTCCTCCCAGATGCCGTGGTCGGGCTCGTGCCAGCGGCGGGCGACCGCCTCGGCCATCGACCGCACCAGGTCCCAGTCGCGGTCGGCCAGGGTGCCGCGTACCGAGGACAGCTTCTCGATCAGTTCCACGACGGGGCCGAACACGTCCAACTGCACCTGGTGGTCGGCCAGGTTGCCGATCCGCACCGGCCGCGAGCCCGCGTACCCCGACAGCGACTCGACGACCTCCTCCGGACCCAGATTGGTGCCCCGCAGCGAGTACAGCGGGCGCAGCGTCTCCGGGCCGGGCAGCGAGTCCACGACCCGGTGCACCCAGTCCAGGAACTCCTCGGCCTCGGCGGTCGAGCCCAGGGAGACCAGCGACTGCACGGTCAGGGCGCCGTCGCGCAGCCAGCAGTACCGGTAGTCCCAGTTGCGGACGCCGCCGATCTCCTCGGGCAGCGAAGTGGTCGCGGCGGCCATCACGCCCCCGGAGGGGGTGCACAGGCCGCGCAGGGTGAGCGCGGAGCGCGCCGCCAACTGCTGGGCGGTGTCGGGCAGCGTGAGACCGTCGAGCCAGCGCGACCAGTGCTCGCCGGAGGTCCGCTGGCGCTCAGACTCGGGCAGTGTGCCGCGCACGAGGGAGTCCGTGCCGCAGCGCAGCTCCAGCACCACGGGCTGCTCCGAGCGCGGGTGGACGACCGCGCGGGCGATGTCGGAGACGCCGTCGTGGTCGATCTCCCACTCCACGCCGGGCGAGTACAGGGCCATCGGGAAGTCGGCCCCCTCGACGATCAGGCCGTCCTCCCGCCGCGTGATGCGCACCTGTGCGCGGCCGAAGTCGGGCCGGGGGGCGAACTCCACCGTGGCCGGGGTGACACCGCTGATCACCCGGATCAGGTCGGTGCGCCCCTGCGGGGTGCCGTGGGCGAGGTAGTCGGTGACGTCCATGCGCGACCACCGGGTGCGCACTGTCATGGTGCCGGGCAGGTAGCGCTGGCCCAGCGGACGGCCGCCGTGGGCGGGGGCGACGGCGAACACGCCCGCCTGACGGCCGCCCAGGACCTCGGCGAACACGGCGTTCGAGTCGGGCTCGGGGTGGCAGAACCACAGCAGGCGCGCGTCCGGGCCGACGAGGGCCACGGAGCCCTGGTTGGAGAGCATCGACATGCGCTCGATGGGCGTGGGGCGCTCGCCGAAGACCCAGAAGCGGCGCTCGGCGGCCAGCGCGGACAGCAGGGCCGCGGCGGTCGGGGTGTCGGCCACGCGGTGGGAGGCCACTGTGGGCCCCTCGCCGACCCGCACGCCCGTGTCGGCGCCGGTCAGCCGCGTGAAGACGGGCTCCTCGCCCTCGCCGCCGCCGATGTAGAGGATGGCGGTGGCCTCGACCTGGGCGCTCAGCAGCTCCAGGGCGGCGGCCTTGTCCGAGGGCGAGTCGGCGGTGCGGTGGTCGGGGTCGACGGTCACGTCGGTGTCGAACTCGGTGCCGTGGGCGCCCACGAGGCGCACCTCGGCGGGCAGGCGCGAGAGCGCGGCCAGGTCGCGCAGGGGACGGCCGGAGATGACCGCGCACACGGTGCCGGGCAGGTCGGCCAGGTCGCGCAGCGCGCGCAGGGCCTCCGGCAGCGGGCGCCGGTCGGCCGGGTCGACCGTGGAGAGGGCGCCGTCGTAGTCGCAGGCGACCAGGAGCCGCGAGGTTCTGGCGAGGGCGGAGACGCGTTGCCTGACGTCCACGGGCATGAGCGCGGGAGCGGTGTCCTCCGGGACGCCCGGAACCGCTTCGACCGCTTGGGTGACCGTCACGCTGCCTCCTCCGTTGGTCCGCGTTGACCTGGGGAATCGGATGATCTGTCGGATTGTGCGCGCATGCTTCTGGTCCACGCTGATACGGGTGTGCGCAAAAGGTGGGCCCAGGGCTTGTGGCGCGGGATGGGACTTCCGGGGACGTCAGAGGGATCCTCAGGAGCTCTTCACGTGTGCGTCGGCGAGAGGTGGTGCCGAACGCAAAGATCCGGTCCGCAAGAAGTCAACGCGAGACTACCTGCGTCGCACCGGTACCTGCGACCTCAGATTCCAGTGATGCAGGTCACGAATCAGTCGCAAAACAGGGCAGAGGGGGCGGATCCCGACTCGGGCGAGCCCGTGATCACCCACCGTCGCGGAGGATCGGGGCGGCGGAGGGGAGCGCGTGCGCTCCGGCGGCGCGGGACGGGCCGCCGGACACGTCGGTGCTCGGTGGCGGACCCCGGCCACCGCCCGGCCCGTCGGTCCCCGCTCCGCCCGGACCCCGGGTCACCTCAGCCGGTAACCCACCCGGGGCACGGTCTGGATGGGGTTCGGGGCGCCCAGCTTGCGCCGCAGGGAGCGGATGGTCACGCGCACGATGGTGGTGAACGGATCGATGTTCTCGTCCCACACCCTCTCCAGCAGCGCCTCCGCCGACACCGGGGCGCCGTCGGCGCGCAGCAGCTCCTCCAGCACCCCGAACTGCTTGGGCGACAGGTGCAGGGGCCTGCCGTCGCGGGAGGCCTCGTAGCGGGTGGAGTTGAGCCGCAGGCCCGAACGCTCCAGAACCGGCGGTTCGGCCCTGCCGGGCCGCCGGGCCAGGGCGCGGACCCGTGCGATCATCTCCTCGCGGTCGAGGGGCCTGATGAGGTAGTCGTCCGCGCCCAGCTCGAAACCGGCGAGCCGCTCCTCCGGGCTGGTGGGAGAACTCACCATGAGCACCCGCACCTGGCCGTGCAGGGTGGTGGCCGCGCGGCACACCTCGTTCCCGCTCAACCCCGGCAGCGTCCGTTCGAGCAGCATGACCCCGTACTCGTTGACGGCGAGCTTGTACAGCGCCGTCTCCCCGTCCGGGGCGGTGTCCACGGCGAAGCCGGCCTCCCGCAGCCATGAGGCGGTCGGCTGTGCGGGGTCCTCTCCGTGGTCCACGACCAACACCCTCATACGCTCTTCCTTCTCCCTCCGCGCTCGGCAGGCGTCTTCCGGGGGCGGGGGCGGCGCTCACGCTCTGTTCACAGCGCGTCGTGTCTACTTCTTGGTCATGCCGTCGACCGACCCCGGGGAGCGCTCGCTCCACGTCCCCGGACACCCGGCCTCGCCCCTGGGTGAGGCCCTCGTTGATATAAGCGCGATCGCCCACAATGTACGGTTCATGGCAAAGCGGACCAATTCCGAAATTCTTGCCGTCGTCAAGGCGAACGGCTTCGGCCACGGGGCCGTGGAGGTGGCCCGCGCGTCCCTGGAGGCCGGAGCGACCTGGCTGGGCGTGACCTCACTGGAGGAGGCGCTCGCCCTGCGCCGCGCCGGGCTGCGCACCCCCGTGCTGTGCTGGCTGCACCGCGCCGACCAGGACTTCGACTCAGCCGTCGCCGCCGACGTGGACCTGTCCGTCCCCTCGGTCGGCCACCTGCGCGCCGTGGCCGACGCCGCCGTGCGCACGGGCCGTGTCGCGCACGTCCACCTCAAGGCCGACACCGGGCTGAGCCGCAACGGCGCGCCGCCGGAGGCCTGGCCCGGGCTGGTCGGACTGGCCCGCGTGCTGGAACTGGACGGCCTGGTCCGGGTGCGCGGCGTCTGGTCGCACCTGGCCTCCGCCGACCTGCCCGGCGCGGCGACCACCGCGCAGCAGGTCACCGCCTTCGAGGGGGCGCTCTCCCAGGCGCGCGCGGCCGGGCTCGACCCGTCGCTGCGGCACCTGGCCAACACGGCCGCGATCCTCAACGAACCCGCCACCCACTTCGACCTGGTCCGGGCCGGGGTCGGCCTCTACGGAGTGGAGCCCGTCGAGGGCAGGCGCTTCGGCCTGCGCCTGGCCATGACCCTGCGCGCCCGGGTGGCCATGGTCCGGCGGGTCCCCGCTGGGACTGGCGTCAGCTACCACCACGCCTACACCACCTCGCGCGAGAGCCTGCTCGCCCTCGTTCCGCTCGGCTACGCCGACGGCGTACCCCGCGCGGCGGGGGACCGGGCCTACGTGTGGATCGCCGGACGGCGGTGCCCCGTGGCCGGACGCATCGCCATGGACCAGTTCGTGGTCGACGTCGGCGGCATGGACGTGCGCGAGGGCGACGAGGTGGTCGTGTTCGGCCCCGGCGACCGAGGCGAGCCCACCGTCGAGGAGTGGGCCGACTGGGCCGGAACCATCCCCCACGAGATTCTCACCGGCGTGGGCGCGCGCGTGCCCCGCCTCCACCAGGACCTGGCGCGGCCCGTGCCGCGCGTACCGAGCAAGGAGAGATCGAGTGCCTGAGGCAAGGACACGCGTCGCCGTCGTCTTCGGTGGACGCAACGGGGAGTACGACGTCTCGTGCGCGTCGGCGCTGTCGGTTCTGGCCCACCTGGACCGCGAGCGGTACGAGGCCGTCCCGGTGCGGATCACGCGCGCCGGTGCGTGGGTGGTGGGCGCCGACACCGACGACCCCGCCGCGCTGGACGCCGAGCGCCTGCTGGCCCTGACCCCCGAGCCCGGCGGCGGGGAGGAGCGGCGCACGGGCGACGGCCTGGGCGAGGCGATCCTCGCGCTGGGCGAGGCGGACGTGGTCTTCCCCGTCATCCACGGCCCCTACGGCGAGGACGGCACGATCCAGGGGATGCTCGAACTCCTGGGAGTGCCGTACGTGGGCAACGGCGTGCTCGCCAGCGCCGCCGGTATGGACAAGGCGACCACCAAGACGCTGCTGCGCGCGGCCGGGCTGCCGGTCGCGCGGGACGTGGTGCTGCGCGGACCGGACGACGAGGTCTCGCCGCAGGAGCGCGCCGAGCTGGGGCTGCCCGTGTTCGTCAAGCCCGCGCGCAGCGGCTCCAGCCTGGGGGTGACGCGGGTCGGCGACTGGTCGGAGCTGGAGGCCGCCGTCAAGACCGCGCGCGAGTTCGACACCAAGGTCCTGGTGGAGGAGGCGGTCGTCGGCCGCGAGGTCGACCTGGCCGTCCTGGAGCTGCCCGACGGCGCGCTCAAGGCCGGGCCGCCGCTGGAGATCCGGGTCGCGGACGCGGAGCGCTTCTTCGACTACGACACCAAGTACGGGGGCGACGCGGTCTTCGACATCCCCGCCGACCTGCCGGTCGGGCTCCGGACGCAGTTGAGCGACCTCGCCCTGGGAGTGTTCGAGGCGGTCGGCTGCTCCGGTCTGCTGCGCGTGGACTTCTTCCTGCGCGGGGGCACCGAACCCGTCGTCAACGAGGTCAACACCCTGCCCGGGTTCACCGCGCACTCGCAGTACCCCCAGATCTGGCGGGCGGCGGGCCTGGAGTACCCCGAGCTGCTGGACAGCCTCATCCGGACCGCGCTGGCCTGAGGGCCGAGCGCGCCCCGGGCAACGCAGGGGCCCGCCACGAGTGTGGCGGGCCCTGTCAGCGGCTGCGGGGGAGCGGGTTCAGCCCCTCCCCGGCTTGCGCAGGTGGTGCACCCACGCGGGCGGGACGTTGGCGAACACCTTCTCGGAGCCGATGCCGTAGCGGTCGATCCACTCCTGGACCAGCCAGCTCGTGCGGGCCTGGCGCAGGTAGTCCTCGCGGCGGGCGATGACCGCCTTGACCTCCTTGGTGTACAGGTACCCGTAGAAGGACATGGTGCCGCCCGGTTCGAGCACCTCGAAGTAGTAGTCCAGGATCTCCCGGACGGCGTCGGCGGTGAAGTTCGCGAACGGCAGGCCCGACACGATCACGTCGTAGGACCGGTCGGTGCCCATGTCGTTGACGAGCTTGGCGTGCACGCGGGAGGCGTCGGCCACCCGCGACATGGCCGGGTCGGTCTTGAGCAGTCCCTCCACGTGGGCGGCGAACTCGGGGTTGGCCTCCACCAGGTCCAGGGTGTCCCCCGGCTGCATCGAGGCGGCGATCCCGCGGCTGATCGCTCCGGTCCCGGCTCCGGCCTCCAGGATGCGCAGCGGGCGGTCGGGTTCGGGTCGGCGCCGGACGTACTCGGCCATCGCACGCGCCAGCGCACCGCTGCTGGGGAGGATGGAACCGGTGGCGTGGAAGGTGCGCAGCGCCTGGCTGAAGAACAGTCGGGTGTCACGCAGGCGCTCGTCCAACCTCAGGGAGGAAAGGGGTCCGGCAGGGCTGTGGGTCTCGGACATACACGCACGCTAACGCCTCACCCCTCCCGGAAGGGAGTCGGCGCGGCCGCGTTCTGGGAAAAACCATGTGAAACCGTGTGTGTCCATGCCCACCGCGCGAGGGGGAACTCCGGTGCCGAGGGGAGCGCCGCGCGGGCCGGGGCGCCGCAGGGCGCCGCCGCGCGCGCACTCCGCTCCGGCGCCCGACGAGGCCCCTGTCCCCGCGTCCGGCGACGGCCTACCCTGGGGGGATGAGCGAACCGGCCAGCACCTCCGAGACCCCCGCCCACCCACGGACCGCGCTGGTCACCGGGGCCTCCACCGGGATCGGCGAGGAGTACGCCCGCAGGCTCGCCGAACGCGGCTACTCCCTCGTCCTCGTCGCCCGCCGGGGCGAACTCCTGGAGGCCCTCGCCGAGGAGATCGGCGGACGCTACGGGGTCGGCGTCCAGCCCCTGCCCGCCGACCTGGGCGCCGTCGAGGGCCTCTCGCTCGTCGCCGAACGCCTGTCCGCCGACGGCAGCGGCGACGAGGCCCCCGTGGACCTGCTCGTCAACAACGCCGGGCGGGGCGACGGCGGCCCCTTCGCCGAGCAGGAGCCCTCCGAGATCGACGCCATGATCGACCTCAACGTGCGCGCGGTCCTCCAGTTGACCCGCGCCGTCCTGCCGGTGCAGATCGCCCGCCGCGGGAGCCTGCCGAGCCGGACCAGGCTCGGCGTCATCAACCTGTCCTCCGTCGCGGGCGAGATCACCGCCAACCCCGGAGGCTCGGTGTACGGGGCGGGCAAGAAGTTCGTGTCCCTGTGGAGCGAGAGCGTGGCCGCCGAGGTCGCCGAGCACGGCGTGCACGTCACCGCGGTCCTGCCGGGCTTCGTGCGCACCGACATGACCAGGGGCGTCCAGGAGAGCGGGATGCCCGCGTTCGCGTTCGTCCCCAAGGAGCAGGTCGTGCGCGAGTCCCTCACCGCCTGGGCGGCCGGGCGCTCCAGCGTCGTGGCCGGGGCCCAGTACAAGGCGGCCACGGGGCTGCTGCGCTTCATCCCCAAGCCGATCGTGCGCGCCGCCGCCCGCAGGGTGTGGTGAGCCGGGCGAGGGCACGGCGGACCGGGCGCGACGGCCGCCCCGCGCCGGGACGGTCCCGGCGCGGGGCGGCGCGGTGTGGCGCACGCCGCCGCCCACATGATGAGACATCCCCGCGAGGGTGCGGCACCGGGGCGCCGGACCGCCTACGCTGGTAGCGCATCTGTCTGTCGAGGAAAGACACCATGAAGACCTTCGAAGAGCTGTTCGCAGAGCTGTCCGAGAAGGCGCGTTCCCGCCCCGAGGGCTCCGGGACCGTCGCCCAGCTCGACGCCGGCGTCCATGCCATCGGCAAGAAGGTCGTCGAGGAGGCGGCGGAGGTCTGGATGGCCGCCGAGTACGAGTCGGACGACCAGGCAGCCGAAGAGATCTCGCAGCTCCTCTACCACCTCCAGGTCCTGATGCTGGCCCGCGGCCTGCGTCTGGAGGACGTCTACAAGCATCTGTAGGCCGACGCGCCGCCCGCGCGCATCCGGCCACCGACGCCACGTCCCCGTACACGCAGCCACGAGAAAGCCGTGAACATGCCCGACATGCTGAGAATCGCCGTGCCCAACAAGGGCCAGCTCTCCGAACCCGCCGTGGAGATGCTCCGCGAGGCCGGGTACCGGCAGCGCAAGAGCAGCCGCGACCTGGTCATGATCGACCCCGACAACGACACCGAGTTCTTCTTCCTGCGCCCCAAGGACATCGCCGTCTACGTCGGCGAGGGCATCCTCCAGGCGGGGATCACCGGCCGCGACATGCTGCTTGACTCCGGGGCCGCCGTGGACGAGGTCCTGCCGCTGGGCTTCGGCGGCTCCACCTTCCGCTTCGCCGCGCCCGGCGGCGCCGGCATGGAGGTGTCCGACCTCAACGGCAAGCGCGTCGCCACGTCCTTCGACGGCCTCCTGCGCTCCTACCTGGACGAGCAGGGCGTCGACGCCCGCGTCATCCACCTGGACGGCGCGGTCGAGAGCTCCGTCCAGCTCGGCGTCGCCGACGCCGTCGCCGACGTGGTCTCCACCGGCACCACCCTGCGCCAGGCGGGCATGGAGACCTTCGGCGAGCCGATCCTGGTCTCCGAGGCGGTGGTCATCCGCCCGTCCGGGGCCCCCGAGAACCCCAAGTTCGACACGCTGTTGCGCCGTCTGCGCGGTGTCCTGGTCGCCCGCGACTACGTGATGATGGACTACGACGTGCACGCCGAGCGCCTGGAGGCGGCGGTCGCGCTCACCCCGGGCATGGAGGGGCCGACGGTCTCCCCGCTGCACCGGGAGGGCTGGGTCGCGGTCCGCTCGATGGTGCCGAGCAAGGACGCCCAGCGGATCATGGACGACCTGTGGCAGCTCGGCGCCCGCGCCATCCTGGTCACCGACATCTACGCCTGCCGCCTGTAGGCGGTGTCCTGAACACCGGACCGGCGGGGGCCGGCGTCACGCCGTCCCCCACCGCTCCTTCGGTGCCGCACGGGATGTCCGCGCCCCTCCCAGCCGCCCCCGGGCCCGACACCGCCCGTCAGTCCGGCTCCGTCCCGGTGCGCCGCTGACGGCGCGCGCGGGCGAGGCCGTGGGCGGTGCGCAGCAGCTCCCGGGCCGCCTCCCCGGTCCGCGGCCCGGGGTTCACCACGGAGAGCCAGCCCAGGCCGCCGTAGACGGGGTGCGCCACCACCGTGTCCGCCGCGCCCGGGTCCGCGCCCGGGTCGGCCGGTTCGCGCGGCTCACGGCCCGTCCAGCTCACGAAGGCCTCCCTTCCGGCGGCGACGTTCAGCCGGAAGGCGCCGGGCCGGTCCAGCCGCGACGCCCGGTCGTCGGGGTAGTCCTTCGTCACGACCGTCGCGAAGGGCTGGGCCGCGGTGGGAACGGCGCCGTCGGGCGCGTAGTAGAAGAACGTGTCGCCCCAGCTGATCTCGGGCGAGCCGTCGCCCGGCCCCGGTCTGAGGGTCAGCACGCCCTCCAGGCTCCCGAGGAACGCGGTGATCTCTTCGATGCTCATGCGTTCCAGCGTTACATTCATGTGCTTGTGGAGGCTTTTCCCCGAGGAGTGCGAGGTGGGGGAGTGGGAAGTCGCAAATCGACCGCCCTGCGCACGATCGACGTCGCCCGGCGCTCGGGGTACTCCGTCCAGCAGGTGCGCAACCTCGAACGCGATGGCGTACTGCCCCCGGCGGCGCGCACGGCCTCGGGCTACCGGGTCTACGCCGAGGCCCACGTGCGTTCGGCCCTGGCCTACCGGGCCCTCGCGGCCGGGACCGGCCCGGTCGAGGCCGGGCGGATCGTGCGCGCCGCGCACGGGTATCCGGCCTCGGACCTGCTCGCCCTCCTGGACGCCGCGCACGCCCGGCTCCACACCGAGCGACGGGAAATCGGACTGGCCAGGGAGGCCGCGGAGGCGATCGCCGCGGAGACGGTCGGGGACGTCCGCCCGGCGGACTCCATGGGCGTCTCAGAGCTCGCCGCGGCGCTCGGTGTCCGGCCCTCGACGCTGCGGCACTGGGACGCCGAGGGGCTCGTCGTGCCCGGCCGCGCCTCCCCCGGCGGAGCGCGGAGGTACTCGCCCGCCGACGCCCGGGACGCGCGGATCGTCCACCAGTTGCGCATGGCCGGTTACCGCGTCGCACCGCTGCGCACCCTGATGCCGCAGTTGCGCCGCGCCCACCGGTGGGACGAGGTGACGGCCGCGCTGGCCGCCCGGGACGCGAGCATCGACACCCGGTCGGCGGCCCTGTTCGAAGGCGCCGCCGCGCTCGGCGCCCTGCTGCGGCCGACGCGGGCCCCGGACACGGGGCACGAGGACACGGAAGCCCCGGGTGCGGGAGCCGGGTCCGCGGGCCCTCACTCCGGAGCATCCGCCAGGGGCCGCAACCCGACGGCGAACTCCACGCCTCCGTCGTACTCCGACTGACGGAGGGCGCCCACGTCGGCGAACACGCCCTCGACCTCGTGCCCGAACAGGTGGGTCAGTGCCAAGGTGAGGCCGCCGAGGCTCTCCCGGCCGGGGATCAGCAGCCGGACCTCGGTGCCCTCCGCGTACTCCACCAGCTCCACGCCCTCCGGCAGCGGGTGCGGGGAGGGCCCGGCCTCCGCGACCGGCACGCACACCCGGTAGCCCGCTTCGTCCGCCCTCGGCTCCAGGCTCTTCCACCACCGTCCGTCGGCGCGCCACCCGCGCTCGTCGGCCAGCGCGCCGAGCCGCGCGGCCAGGGCGTGCGCCTCGGCGCGCTCCCGGTCCAGGTCGAAGCCGCCGTCCGGGGAGAGCGCGGCCACCCCCGTGAGGGCCGTGCGCGCCCGCCGGGGCCGCACCTCCACCTCCGGCTTCCACGCCAGGACCGCGAGGGCCTCCGCCAGCGCCCGGTCCTGGTCCTCCCGCTCGCGCCGGAGGTCCTCGGCGTGCCGGCGCAGCGCGTCCGGGGCCAGGCCGGGGTCGTCCACCACACGCCGGACGGTGTCCAGGCCCATGCCCGCGCGGCGCAGGGCGGCGATCTGCCCGGCGCGCTCGATCTGGTCGACGCCGTACCAGCGGAACTGGGTGTCCTCGTCCACGCGGGCCGGTACCAGCAGCCCGAGGGAGTGGTAGTGGCGCAGCGCCTTGTGCGAGAGGCCGGTGAGTTCACTGAAGGAACCGATGGGAAGCATGGTTCCACTGTGGCTCCTCACCCAAGGGGAGGGGCAAGCGGGCGCTCCGGGCCCGCCGACGCCCCGGCGCGGGCTGCCGCCGGTCAGCCCTCCCGGTCCCCGCGGCGGGCCTGGAGGGCGGCCCAGACGAGCGGGATCTGGAGCGGCACGCGGCCCCAGGCCAAGAGGCGGTTGTCGGCCGGGCCCCGGAGCCTGCCCGTGCCCGAGTCGAGGGCCATCTGGACGTTGGCGGGCCACACGGCGAGCAGCAGGGCCGCGCTCGCCGGTCCGGCCCACGCCCTGCGCGTCAGCAGCCCCGCGCCGCAGACCAGCTCGGCCGCGCCGCTGCCGTAGACCCACGCTCGCGGCGCGGGCAGGCAGCGGGGCATGATCGCCTGGAAGGGCCCGGGCGCCGCGAAGTGCAGCACGCCCGAAGCCGCGAACAGGCCGCCGAGGGCGTAGGGAGCGGCCCCGCGCACCCGGTCCCGCAGGCGGCTTGACAACTTCATCGAGACTCCTTCGGTGGGGTGGATGCCGACCCTACTCTTCGGTAATCCCGTGGTCCGCGACGGCCCCCGGAGCGGAGCGCCGTCCGTGCCCTCGGGCGGGAACGCGGGCGCGTGCGCCCGGCGGGCACAATGTGGGGTATGGACCAGCCGACGACGTACACCGCCCCCGCCTTCCGCGAGCCCGAGGAGGAGACCGTCACGCTGGCGAGGGTTACCGGGGAGACCGGCGGCGACCTCGTGCTGCGCCGCGTGGGCGCGCACTACGAGATCTACTCCAACGGGGTCTTCCTCATGGACACCCGCGACGGGACCTCGGAGCGCGAGATGGTGCGCGCCGGCCTCGCCGCCCTCCCCGCGGGCCGCTCGCGCTCCCGGGTGCTCATCGGCGGCCTGGGCGTGGGCTTCTCCGCCCGCGAGGCCCTGGAGCACCCCCGGGTGGCGGTGGTGGACGTGGTGGAACTCGAACCCCACGTCATCGCCTGGCACGACGGGGAACTGGGCGAGGCCGCCGAGTACGTGCACCGGGACCCGCGCTGCCGGGTGGTCAACGCCGACATCGTGGCCTGGCTGGAGGAGGCGTCCTCGGCTCCGGACCCCGTCCGTTACGACGTGGTCTGCCTGGACACCGACAACGGGCCCGACTGGACGGTGGTGGAGAGCAACAACCGCCTCTACGAGGCGGCCGGGCTGGAACGGCTCACCCGCCTGCTCGCCCCCGGCGGGGTCCTGGCCTTCTGGAGCGCCAACGCGGTGCCCGCCTTCGAGGAGTCGCTGCGGGACGGGTTCGCATCGGTGGAGGTCATCGAGGTGCCGGTCGCCCGCGGCGTGCCCGACACCGTCTACCTGGCGCGCGATCCGCGCTGAGGCGGGCGGCCGCGTTCGCTGCGGTGCCACCGCGGGCGGCACCGAGGGGCGGCCCCCGCCGGGGGCTCAGTTCCCGGTGTCGGACATGTAGGCCGTGAACTCGTCCAGGGTGATCAGCCCGTCGCCGTCCTGGTCCATGGCCGCGATCGCCCCCAGTGCCTGCTCCTCGGTGCAGCTGTCCCCGAGGCGGTGCATCAGGTCGGCGTACTCCTGCGCGGAGATGAGACCGTCGCTGTCGGCGTCGACGAACGCGAAGGTCGTCGCGTACTCGTTGGTGTCGGGCATCTGCGTTCGTCTCCAGGTAGTCGCGGTGGCGGGTCCGGCGCAAGATTACCGGTGCGGCGGCGGTTCGGGAAGCCGACGGGACGCCGGCGCCCGCAGAGCAGAAGGGGCCGCGTACCGGAGGGCTCTCCGGCGCACGGCCCCTCGGGGAGGGTCGCTAGCGGCTGCCCACGGAGGCCCGCGAGCCGATCCACCGCGCGATCACGGTGAACAGCAGCACCAGCAGGAACAGGCACAGGGCGGCGCCCCACGCGCGGTCGATACCGGCCTCGAAGGGCTGCATGGCGCCCCGGTACAACTGCATCGGCACGGCGCCCTGCGGCTCGCCCTGGAAGGCGGTCACGACCAGGCCGGTGCCGAACGCGGTCAGCAGCAGCGGGGCGGTCTCGCCGATGCCGCGGGCGACGGCCAGCATCGAACCGGTGGTCAGACCGGGGGCGGCGGCGGGCAGCACCGTGTGCACGATGGTCTGCCACTTGCGCGCGCCCAGGCCGTAGCTGGCGTTGCGCATCTCGTTGGGCACGAGCCGCAGCATCTCCTCCGCGGACCGCGTCACGATCGGCAGCATCATCATGGCGATCGCCAGGGCGCCGGCGAAGGTGCCGAAGCCCATCTGGCCCCAGCCGATGACGACCAGGCCGTACACGAACAGACCGACGAAGATCGAGGGGATACCCGTCATCACGTCGGTGAAGAAGCGGATCGCGCCGGTCAGGCGGTTGGGGCCGTACTCCACGACGTAGACGGCCGTGGCGATGCCGAACGGGATCGACATCGCGACCGCGAGAGCCATGATGTAGAGCGTGCCGAAGAACCCGGCGGCGTAACCGCCGCCCTCGCGTCGGGGCGGGGGCTCGGTCGCGGTGAAGAACTCCAGGTTGACGACGCCGATGCCGCGCCGGGTGACCTCGAAGATGATGAGGACCAGCGGGATCATCGCCAGGACCATCGCGGCGGTCAGTGCCACCGAAGCCGAGCGGTCCTTGAACCTGCGGAAGCCCGAGCCGGGCGGGCGCTGGCTCAGGGGGGTGTGCCGGGCGTCCGGAGGAGTGGTGGTTGCTGTGCTCATACGGCGGAGTCTCCCGTGAACTGCCCCAGGCGCCAGACGATGACGCGGGCCAGGATGTTGACGATCATCGTGACCAGGAAGAGGGCGACGCCGATCGCCATCAGCGCCGTCCGGACCTCGGGCGAGGCCTCGCCGAAGGACGCGGCGATGTGCGAGGCCATGCTGCTTCCGGTGCCGAACAGGCTTCCGCTCCACCCCTGGGTGCCGCCGATCAGCATCAGCACGGCGATGGTCTCGCCGAGGGCGCGGCCCAGCCCCAGCATGGCCGCGGCCACGATCCCGGAGAAGCTGGCCGGCAGGATCACCTTGGTGATGACCTCCCACCGGGTGGAGCCCAGGGCGTAGGCGGCCATCTGCTGCTCGATCGGCTGGACGACGACGACCTCGCGGATGAGCGCCGTCATGATCGGCAGGATCATGATGGCCAGCACGATGCCAGCGGGCAGGTAGCCGACACCGCGCACCGGCCCCTCGAAGAGGAAGAACCAGCCGAACGTGCTCTCCAGCCAGACGAAGAAGGGCCGCATCACGTTCGGCAGGAACCAGTGCAGGCCCCAGAGGCCGAAGATGACGCTGGGCACGGCGGCGAGCAGCTCGACCGTGTACGACAGCGGCTTGGCGAGGCGGCGCGGGGCCAGGTGGGTCAGGTAGACGGCGACCATGATCGCCAGCGGCAGCGCGATGACGATCGCGATGGCCGCCGTGACCAGGGTGCCGTAGATGAAGGGCCAGGCGCCGTAGACGCCGGTGATCTCCGTGCGCGAGCCGCCGCTCTGCCAGTCCTGCCCGAGGAGGAAGCCGAAGAAGCCCTCCTTGGCGAAGACCGGCCAGGCCTCGCTGGTGGTCCGGATGACCATCAGCGCCAGGATGATCAGGACGAGGGTGCCGCAGGCCGCGACGGCCCACTTGAAGATCGGATCGCCCAGGCGCCCCTTGCCGGACTTCAGCGTCCCCCGCCGGGAGTCCTCGGGGGCCTGGGGGGCCTCACGGGCCTCGGTGGACATGTGCTTCTCCTCTGTGGCTTTCGTGGGGAGTGGAGAGCGGTCCCGCCCCGGGGCGGGGGCGGAGGTCGGGAAGAAGGCGTGCGGGGCCGGGACGACCCTCCCGGCCCCGCGGGGCGTTCCTACTCGGTGGTGGCTTCGGACTCGGGAGCGCTCTCCTCGGCGCTCTCCTCGGCACCGGCCTCCTCCTCGGCACCGGCCTCGGCGCCGCCCTCGGCGGAGTTGGTCTTCTCCAGCTCGGCGACGACGCGGTCGGTCAGCTCCTGGCCCAGCGGCGCGTAGCCCAGCTCACCGGCCAGTTCGCGGGCGCCCTCGTCGGTCAGGGCCCAGGTCCAGAAGTCGATGATGGCGTCGGCGCTGGCCTGCTCGTAGCCGCAGGTGTAGGTGAAGATCCAGTTGGAACCGGCGATCGGGTAGCCCTCGCCGCCGATGTCGTCGATCGCGAACTGGAAGTTCTCCGGGATCTCGGCCTCCTCGGAGGCCGCGATGGTGGACTCCAGGGTCGGCTCGATCGGGTTGCCGTCCTCGTTCACGATGTGGGCGACGGACAGGCCCGCCTCCTGCGCGAAGGACTGGTTCACGTAGCCGATGCCGCCGGGGTTCTGGGTGATGCCCTGGGCGACGCCGTCGTTCTGCTGGCCGCCGACCAGGCCGTCGGCCCACTCGATCTCCTTGCCCTCGCCGTACTTCTCGGCCCAGGAGTCGACCTCGGTGCTCAGGTAGTGCGAGAACACGTAGGTGGTGCCGGAGCTGTCTGAGCGGTGGACGGGGATGATCTCGTCGCCGGGCAGTTCCATGTCCGGGTTGAGCTCGGCGATGGCCGGGTCGTCGAAGGTGGTGATCTCGCGGTCGTAGATGGCCGCGATGGTCGCCGGGTCCAGGACCAGGCCGTCCAGCTCGGGGTTGTTGAAGGCGACGACGACCGCGCCGAAGACGACCGGGAACTGCACGGCCTCACAGCCGCGAGCCTCGGAGGCTGCCGCGAGGTCCTCCTCGTCCAGGGGCTCCTCGGAGGAGCCGAAGTCGACGGTCTGCTCCAGGAACTGCTCCACGCCGGCACCGGAGCCCACGCTCTGGTAGTTGACGCTGACGCCGGTCTGGACGTCGTTGGAGTAGGTGTAGATCCAGTCCTGGAACAGGGGGTCGGGGAAGCTGGCGCCGGCACCGGTCAGGGAGGCGCTGAGGTCGCCCCCGCCGCCGCCGGAGCCGTCACCGGCGGTGTCGCCTCCGCTGCTGCACGCCGCCGCGAGCAGGGGGA
Organism: Nocardiopsis sp. RV163; assembly: GCF_001029525.1. Lineage (NCBI taxonomy): Bacteria > Bacillati > Actinomycetota > Actinomycetes > Streptosporangiales > Nocardiopsidaceae > Nocardiopsis > Nocardiopsis sp. RV163. The sequence continues at coordinate 20,967 of NZ_LEKI01000025.1, forward strand.
TGGCCGCCAGGACGGCGAGCTTGGAACGCCCGTTGCGCATGTCGTAGTTCTCCTCGTTGAATCACCGCTGTCGGGGCTGACGTGAAACGACAGTAAGTGCGCAGGAAGACGCTGTGTCATCGAAATGAAGGCGGGATGGTAGAAGAAGGATGAATGCGAAGTGAATGGCGGTAACCATCTGATAACGGGTTTGTTTTTCCGGCTCCGCGCGGATTCTGTCATGCTCCGGGGACAGGCGGTGATGACCTGCGGGTATGGCCGTGGATGCCGGGGTGGCGCGGTGGTTCCCCGGTGGTGGAGGTGACGCGTCGCATTGTTCGGCGCTTCATCTTCGCGTTCGTCTCGGATTGAGGTGACGTGAAGATGAACAAGGGGTCTCTTCGGCATCACCGAAAGGACCCGGCGGAGGAGAATTCACGAACCCCGCCCCGCTCTTTCCCTCCGCTCAGGAACCGTTCGCCGTGTCCAGTCGGTAGCCGATCCCGCGGACCGTGTGGATGAACCTGGGCTGTGCCTCGGAGTCACCCAGCTTGTGCCGCAGGCGACGGATGTGCACGGCGATGGTGTTGTTCACCGGGGGCAGCGGCTTGTGCCAGACCTCGGTCCACAGCTCCTCGCGGCTGACCACCCTGCCGCTGTGCCTCAGCAGGAAGTCCATGATCCCGAACTCCCGCAGCGCCAGGTTGACCGGGTTGCCGTCCACGAAGAGCCGGTGCCCCAGCGCGTCCAGCTCCAGGGCGCCCGAACGCAGCGCGGCCGAGGAGACGGTGCCGTCCGGGCCTCCGCCGTCCGGTCCCGGGAGGGAGCCGCGCAGCAGCGCCGCCAGCTCCGGGATCCGGTAGGGGCGGTTGACGCACGCGGTGGCTCCGGCCGCCAGCGCGCGCATCGCCCGCTGGGAGTCGCCGGGGCCCACCCCGATGAGGATCGGGATGTCCGTCGCCCGCCGGGTCACCCGTACCAGTGTCTCCAGGTCCACCTCGGGCGGAGCGGCGCTGGTGACCAGGGTGTCCGGTCGCATCATCCCCACCCGCAACAGCGCCTCGGCGCCGTCCACGCACACCGTGATGTCCACGTCGTGCCCGCTCAGCGACAGCACCAACTGGTGCGACTGCTCCGACTCGGGCTCCACCAGCAGGACCCGGAGGGGTCCCTCCGACCGTTCCGAGCGCTCGACCGTTTCGTCCTCGACCGGGGTGCCCGGGAAGGGGACGGGTGCGGACGTTGTGAGCGCGGGCATGGGAGGTCCACTTCGTCGAAGGAACAGTGGGGCGGATCCCCGGGGGGCTCCGGCCTGACCGAAACGCCCCGCCGATCAGCGGTCCCGGTCCGTGGGAGGGCTCAAGGCCGACGGTTTGGCTGGAGCGACCCCGCCGATCAGCGGTCCCGGTCCGTGGGAGGGCTCAAGGCCGGCGGTTTGGCTGGAGCGACCCCGCCGATCAGCGGTCCCGGTCCGTGGGAGGGCTCAAGGCCGGCGGTTTAGCCGAAGCGACCCCGCCGATCAGCGGTCCCGGTCCGTGGGAGGGCTCAAGGCCGGCGGTTTAGCCGAAGCGACCCCACCGATCAGCGGTCCCGGTCCGTGGGAGGGCTCAAGGCCGGCGGTTTAGCCGAAGCGACCCCACCGATCAGCGGTCCCGGTCCGTGGGAGGGCTCAAGGCCGGCGGTTTAGCCGAAGCGACCGCTGATATAGTCCTCGGTCCTCTGGTCGGACGGCTTGCTGAAGATCGTGGCGGTCTCGTCGAACTCCACCAGGCTCCCGTAGCGGTCGCCCGCGTCGTCCACCCCGGCGGTGAAGAAGGCCGTGCGGTCGGACACGCGCGCCGCCTGCTGCATGTTGTGCGTGACGATGACGATGGTGTACTCGCTGGCCAGCTCGTACATCAGGTCCTCGATCTTGAGGGTCGCGATGGGGTCGAGCGCCGAGCAGGGCTCGTCCATCAGGATCACCTCGGGGTTGACCGCGATGGTGCGCGCGATGCACAGGCGCTGCTGCTGGCCGCCGGAGAGGGCGAAGGCGCTCTCCTTGAGCTTGTCCTTGACCTCGTCCCACAGGGCGGCCTTGGTCAGCGTCTCCTCGACCAGGTCGTCCATGTTGCCGCGGACGCCGTTGATCTTGGGGCCGTAGGCCACGTTGTCGTAGATCGACTTGGGGAACGGGTTGGGCTTCTGGAAGACCATGCCGATCCGGCGCCGCACCTCGATGGGGTCCACCTCCGAGGCGTACAGGTCCTCGCCGTGGTAGGTGACCTTGCCCTCGACGCGGGCGCCGGGGATGAGGTCGTTCATGCGGTTCAGGGTCCGCAGCACGGTGCTCTTACCGCAACCGGACGGCCCGATCATCGCCGTGATCTGACGGGGGCCCACCTTCAGGTCCACGTCGCGCACTGCCTTGTTGGAGCCGTAGTAGATGGAGAGCCCGGAGACGTCGAAGACGGGGTCGCCCAGGTCGGGAACCTCGCGGTTGTACCGGACGGTGTCGGGGGCGACGCCGCGACCGGTCTCGGTGCCGCGAGGGGAGGCGGTGTTGCTGACAGACATGAGGCCACTTCCGGGTCGGACTGTGCGTGCGCGGGAGGTGCGCGGCCGGAGCCGCGGAGCGCGGTCGAACCCATGCAAATATGTCCGTATGAAGCAACGGTGAACGAACCCCGTGGCGAAGGTGAACGTGGGCGGTGAACTCGGAGGCGTAGCGATCGCGAGGCGTTGCCCTCCCGTCACCGAAGGAGGTGCGGACCGCCTCTGGAGTGCGGTTCCTCCCGTCCGGGGGGATCAGGCTCCGGGCGGGCCGAAACTCGCCGGACGGGTGGACAGGTGACCGGCCCCAAACCTCTTGATGACTTTTCGGTCTTCTCAATATCAACTTTTCGGTCCTGCTGGGGCGGAGGTCCGGTCTCCTGCCGGGACGCGGGACGGCGTCCCGCCCGGAGGCCGCCGCCGCGCCCTCACGGCCGGACCCGTCCGGACCCGCGAACGCCCCGGACTCCGCCCTCCGTGAAGGTAGGGGGCGTCCGGGGCGCGCGGGACCGGCTCTTGCCGCTCCGGGGACTACTTCCCCGGGAAGTACTACTCCGGGGAGCCGCCCTGCTCGGCGATCTTCTCCCGCACCTCGTCCATGTCCAGCTCCTTGGCCTGCGTGATGAGGCTCTCCAGGGCCTCGGAGGGCAGCGCCCCGGGCTCGTTGTAGATGACGGTGCGCTCGCGCACGATCATCAGAGTCGGGATGGACTGGATCTTGAACTCGAAGGCGAGTTCGCGCTGCGCCTCGGTGTCCACCTTGGCGTGGACGATGTCGGTGTGCTTCTCCGAGGAGGTCTCGAACACCGGGGCGAACTGTCGGCAGGGACCGCACCAGTCCGCCCAGAAGTCGATGAGGACGAAGTCGTTGTCCTTCAGCGTCTCCGCGAAGTTGTCCTTGGTGAGCTCGACCGTGGGCACGTGGTCTCCTGTATCTGTTCGTTGGTTGGTGTCGACCGTCGGCCAACCGCCATCTCTCAGTGCTACAGCGGTCGTGCCCGTTCGTTTGTTCCGCATGCCTGCCTCGGCCGGTGAGCCACCCCTCACCCCGGTGGTTTTGCGCAATAACACGCCTTGCATACCTGTTTGGGAGGAAAGAGGGACGACGGCTAGTGTCGACTGGAGGGACGCGGCCCCCACGGGGCGGGCCCGGCCCGGTTCGGGGGCGAATCAGGGATCTTCCCTGTTGAAAGGGGGTGCTGGATGGGTTCTGAAGCCTCTCCGCGGGACGCGGGGGGTCCTTCCGTGGACTACCGGTTCACCCTCGCCAACGAGCGGACCTTCCTCGCCTGGGTGCGCACCGCGCTGGCCCTGCTCGCGGGCGCCGTCGCCGTCCTGCACCTGCTCCCGCTGGGCTGGTCGGAGGGGCCGCGCACCGCGGTCGGCCTGCTGCTGGCGGTGCTGGCCGGGGTCATCACCGTCTACGCCCCGCTGCGCTGGTACCGCGTGCAGCGCCTCATGAGCCGCGGCGCGGACCTGAGACTGAGCGCGCTCCCGCTCGTCACCGCCCTGGCGGTGGGGCTGGTGTGCGCCCTGGTCCTGCTGGGCCGCCTGCTGTGACCATTCCCGGCGAACGCGACCCCGGCATGCAACCGGAGCGCACCCTGATGTCCTGGCACCGCACGATCGCCCTGCTGGTCGTGGTGGGGCTGCTGTTCCTGCGCGGCTCCCTTGCTCCCGGCGACGACACCTTCCCGCAGGCTCCGCCCGAGGTGCGCGTGGCCACCGCGGTCGGACTGCTGCTCCTTGCGGGGGTGCTGGCCGCGCACGTGTGGCTGCGGTGGCGGGCGGGCGGGCACGGCGCGCCCGCTCCGGGAACCGGACGGCCCCCGCCGTCCGTGGCGGACCCGTGGGCGATGGCGCTCCTGTGCGCGGGAGTGCTCGCCCTGAGCTGCGTCCTGGTGGTCACGGTGCTGCTGGCGCACTGAGGGCCCGGCCCCGTCGTCGGCGCGCCCGGGGGCGGACGCACCCGTCCATGCCCTCTGCGGGCCTGCGGTCCACCGGCGCCGGTCGTCCTCGTGCGGGCACGGGCGAGCACCGGGAGGCGGCCGGGCCGCGCGGCCGTCCCGTCGGGCGAAGGGCAGGAGCCCTGGCCCTTCTCCGTCCCGTCCCGTTTCGGTCGGCCGAGGCGGAGAGGGCGCCCCGGACCGGTCCCTTCCGGTTCGGTTACGCCGGCTGCGGTACGGAGCCGACCGCGCGGCGGTGCTCCATGATCGAACGGATGATGTCGTTGAGGTCGCGCTCGGGGCGGTACCCGATCAGCCGCGCTGCCAGCGAGGTGTCCGGGTAGCGGCGCTGCATGTCCTCATAGCCCTCGCCGTAGGCCTCCTCGTAGTCGACGTAGGTGATCGCGCTCCTCGAACCCGTCAGCTCCACGACCCGGTCGGCCAGGCCCTTGATGGAGACCTCCTCGTGCCCGCCGAGGTTGACGGCCTGGTTGTGGGCCTCGGGGGTGTCCATCAGCCGCAGGAGCGCGGGCACCACGTCGAACACCGAGCCGAAGCAGCGGCGCTGCGTCCCCGTCCCGTACACGGTGATGGGCTTGCCCGCCATCGCCTGTTCCACGAAGCGCGGGACCACCATCCCGTAGCGGCCCGTCTGGCGGGGTCCGACCACGTTGAAGAAGCGGGTGATGACGCACGGCACGCCCGACTCGACGCCGTGCACGTAGCCGACGAGCTCGTCCAGCCCCTTCGCCGCGGCGTAGGACCAGCGGCTCTTGGTCGCCGGACCGTAGACGCGGTCATCGCTCTCCTTCAGTCCGGCGGCGTCGTTCTTGCCGTAGACCTCGCTGGTCGAGGCGACCATGTAGGGCACGCGGTGCGCCACGGCCGCCTCCACCACGTTCTCCGTCCCGTGCAGGTTGATCCGCAGGGAGTGCAGCGGGTTGTCGACGATGTTGTACACGCCCACGGCGGCCGCGAGGTGGAACACGGCGTCCGCCGGGGCGATAAGGGAATCGACCAGCTCCCGGTCCAGGACGTTCCCCTCCACGAACCGGAACCCGGGCGAGCCCTGCGCCTGGGCCAGGTTCGCCGGGGACCCGGTCGACAGGTCGTCCAGGACGGTGACCTGGTGGCCCCGGGCGATCAGGTGGTCGCACAGGTGCGAGCCGATGAAGCCGGCTCCTCCGGTGACTACAGCCTTCATGGTTTCCCCTCCACTCGGTGTTCTCTCCCGCCGTTCCCCGACTGGGAGCGGCGGGTGTGCGCGGTCGTCGCGGCCGTGCGCGCGGTGGGGCGGCGCACGGCACCGCCGACAGCGGTCTCGGGAGCGCTCAGGCCAGGCAGCGCAGCACGTGGAAGCCCTCCCCGAGCGCCACGCCCGCCTGCATGCCCCGTAGGACGGCGAGGCTGCGCAGGGTGGGCTCGGAGCGTGTGTGCGGGTGCTGGTGGGACTGTGAGCCGTACAACTGCATGCCGTGGAGCTTGTCGACCACCTGCACCTCGTCCAGTTCGACGATGAGGTTGGGCGGGCACAGCGGCTCCGAGCGCCAGTGGTCGGCGGCCTCCTCGTAGGCCAGGGCCAGGCGCGGGTGGTGGCGTAGCGCGGTGTTGGACGGGCGCAGGGCGGTGTGCACCGCCTCGGCCACGGCCCGGTGGTCCTGGTTGTAACTGGAGTGGTGCGGTCCGAGCACCACGGTCGGGCGGAGCCGCTCGATGGACAGCGGGCTCTCGCGCTCGATGAGCTGGGCGAGGTCCACCCGGGCGACGGAGTCGAGCCTCAGGTGGTACTGGTCGCCGGGCAGGGCCATGTGCCAGTCGTCCCAGCGGAAGTGGTCGGCGACCTTCTTGATCTCCGCGTACCGTTCCGTCGCCGTGGAGAAGCCCTTGGGAGACATGTCGGCCGTGTCCCCGACGGTGAGGAACTGGACGAACACCTCGGCGCCGGCCGCCTTGGCCTTGCCCATGAGGCCGCCGCAGCCGAGAGTCTCGTCGTCGGGGTGGGGCGCGAACACCAGGATGCGTTCCTGGGACCAGTCCGTCGTCATACCGTTTCCCGTCCTTTGCCTATCGAGCGATCGGGTTTTTCCCGGGGAGCGGCGCCGCACCCGGCGGCGCGGCGCTGTGGTGGACCCGTGTCCGGGTCAGCTCTGGGTTCTCGCCTGCCTGAGCACGTTCAGTGCCTCCGGGCCGGTGTTGAGGAGAAGGTCGATCGCCGACAGACGGGGGACGAAGTCGGCCGGGGCGCGCCCGCGCTGCGGGTACACCGGGTGGCGGAAGTCCTGCCACCGGACGCCGATCCCGTAACGGCGCAGGGTCTCGGGCTCCAGGTAGTCCCGGGCGCCGTCGCCCGAGAGCATGGTCCGCGCGCCGGTCTTGGCGCAGATCTGGGCGAGGAGCTCGCTCTTGCGCCCGGGGAAGTCTCCGATCTCACTGGCCAGCAGCAGCGGCGTGTCGATCCCGAAGCACCGCATCAGCATGCGCGTGGTCGCTACGCACAGCTCCGCGAGACCATCCCACTCCTGTTCGTACAGGTGGGCGATTTCGTCGCGGTAATCCTTCCAGTAGGGCGCCTTGCGGTAGCAGTGTTCCGCGAGTGACTTGTAGTGTCTTGACTTCCAATTCTGACTGTTATCAACAGCCTTGTCCCGTATGAGGTCGTTCCGACTGCCCTGGGTGACCGGAACGGTCAGCAGGACGGGTTTTCCGCCGCCGCCGACGTAGTTGCGGTTCTGCCATCCACGGCGCTCGAACTGGACGTTGTCGAGGATGACGAAACGGTCGGAACGGTCAATTTTATCCAAAAGCCCCAGCCAAGGAAGGTAGTGCGGCTGGTGCAGGGCCACGGTGGGTGGCGCGCCGTTCTGGATGCTCATAGCGGATCAACCCCCGGGCTGGTGGCCTGTGGGATTCGAGTGGAACCGGATGAGGATGAGGGCGGAACGTCGATCACTCCGAGCATTCTCCTTCACTCCGTTGATCACTTTCCGCAGATTTTTCTAGGATCTGGACAATGTTGGACAAACCACAGACGAGTCGTAGCTACAGCTCACAAATATCCTCTTATGGTTACCATCTTCCGCAAGCCCGTGTATACGATTTGTGTGGCCTACATAGGACGCGAAACCGAGTGAACCTCTCTGTGTCATAGAGCGTCAAGCTAACACCGACTTTGCGGGTTGATGTCGGTCCGAAACCGAGAACTTCGGAGGGACCTAGCGCTGTGCGTACCGCACGTTTCATAGGCGGCCTGCTGATCGGGCTCATCGCCCTCGCCCTGGCCGCGGCACTCTTCGTCTACTGGTTCGGCTACGCGACGGACGTGGCCGAGGCCTCCGGCCTCGGCGCCCTGGGTTACGTGTTCCTGTGGCTCGCCTTCGGCGCCAACCTGCTGCTGTGGTCCGTTGTCGGACTCGTGCGCCTGGGCGAGGACTCGGTGCGCGCCGTGCTCCGGCCACCGCGCGCCGGACACCGCGGCGCCGTCGGGGGCGGGGCCCGCGAACACGTCCTTGTGGGCGCGGGCGGTTCCGGCGGCAGCACTCTCGCCGAGCGGGGCGGCGACGCCTCCGAGGTGGGCGCCTCGGCGGCCGTGGCTGCCCGGGCGGCGGCTCCCGCGCGGGAGCTGTCCCTTGCCGTCATCATCCCGGCGCACAACGAGGAACCCGTCATCGGCGGCGCAATCGCCTCCGCGACGGGGTTGTTCGACCGCTGGGACGTCTACGTGGTCTCGGACTCGTCGAGGGACTCCACCGCCCGGATCGCGGCCGAGACCGGCGTGAACGTCCTCGAACTCCTCACCAACCGCGGCAAGGCGGGGGCCATCGAGGCGGTCATCGAGGAGTTCTCGCTGACCGACGAATACGACGGCGTCCTCATCCTGGACGCCGACACCGAGCTCGACCCCGGGTACGTGGAGGGCGCACGGCGGCAGTTGGCCGACCCGTCGGTGGCGGCGGTCGCGGGCTTCGTCGTCTCGGAGTGGAAGCCGAAGGAGCGCGGCTTCGTCGGCCGGATGATCTCGGCCTACCGGGACCGCCTGTACTTCATGCTCCAGTACCTCATGCGCTTCGGGCAGACCTGGCGGCACGCCAACACGGCCTTCATCGTGCCGGGCTTCGCCAGCGTCTACCGCAGCGAGGCGCTCAGGGAGATCGACATCAACCCCAGGGGGCTGGTGATCGAGGACTTCAACATGACCTTCGAGGTGCACCACAAGCGCCTCGGCAGGGTCTCGATGAACCCCGACACCAAGGCCTACAGCCAGGACCCGTTCACCTTCCGGGACTACTACAAGCAGGTCACCAGGTGGACGCTGGGCTTCTGGCAGACCGTCCGGCGCCACCGGGTGTGGCCGAGCCTGTTCTGGGCCTGCCTGGCGCTGTACATCCTGGAGGTCGTCCTGGTCTCCGCCGTGCTGTTGGCCACCACCGTGGTCGGCCTGTTCGTCCTGGCGGGGACGCTGGGCGGCGAGTTCTTCCTGAGCCTGCCGTTCGCCGGTGAGGCCTTCACGGCGGTGACGGCCTTCCTGCCGCTGCTGGTGATCGCCATCGGCCTGTTCATCCCGGACTACATGCTCACCTGCCTGATGGCGGCCATCCGGCGGCGGCCGTCCTACCTGGTCTACGGCCTGCTCTTCCTGCCGATCCGGCTCGTGGACGCCTACCTCGCGCTGCGGATGATCCCCAAGGCGTGGACCACCGAGTCCGACGGCCGGTGGAGCAGCCCGGACCGCGTATCGGGCAGGTGACCCGACCTGCGGTGATGTGGGATCGTCCGGCCCCGGGTACCCCGGGCGTCCGGGGTGCCGGACAGCGTTTAGGCTGATTTTCGCCCGCCCGCGGACCTGTCCTGCCGAGCGGGGACGCAGTCGTCTGAGGGGGATCAGCCGTGGACAAGAGGCGCGTGTCGTTCGCGTTGTACCGGGTGCTCGCGTACGTGACCGGAGTCTTCCTGGTGGGCCTGACCTTCGTGGCCATGCCCGCCAAGTACCTGGTGGGAGAGACCGCCCGGTTCTCCCTGGTGGCCGCGCCGCAGGGCCTGGAGCAGTGGTTCGGCCCCGAGTCGCCGCTCATGCTCTACATCGCGATGCCGCACGGCTACATCTACATGGCCTACGTCTTCGTGGTCCTGTGGGTCGCCCTGGACCGCCGCTGGAGCGCCTCCCGCACACTGGGCGTGGCGCTCGCGGGCACCATCCCCGTGCTCGGCTTCGTGGTCGAGCACCGGATCGTGCGCTCGGAGCGGGCCAAGGACCGCGAGGCCGGACGGGCTCAGGAGCCCGCTACCGCGGGCTGATCCTCCCGGGAGCCGCCCTCGCGCAGCTCCCGGCGCATCAGCAGGACCCAGAAGACCACGGCGGAGACGCCGAACATCGCCCACTGCACGGTGTAGCTGAGGCTGCGCCAGTTGACGGTGAACCCGGTGGGCGGCTCGGGCGGCGGCGCCGGGACGAGTGAGGCCGTGGCCGGGTCCGTCTCGGGCAGGGTGACGTAGCCCTCGTAGAGCGGGTGGTCCCACTCGTTGACGAGCACGGACGCGGCGATGCGCTCGACCTGGCCCTCGGAGACGTCCACCGGCACGACCCCCTCCGAGCCCGCCGGAGGAAGCAGCCAGCCGGTGACCGTGACCTCGCCGCCCGGTGCGGGCGGGATGTCCTGGCCCTCCTCGGCCCAGCCCCGGTTGACGGTGACGGCGGCGCCGTCGTCGGTGACCAGGGGGACGATGACGTCGTAACCGAGCACGCCGTCCACGACGCGCGGCACCAGTAGCTGGGCATCGGCGTCGTAGCTGCCGCTGGCCTCCACCGCGCTGTTGGCGAAGGAGTCCGGGCGCATGTACTGGCCCGGTTCGAGCAGGTCGGAGACGGGCACGGCACCGGCCAGGTCCTCGGCCGGGTTGGTGATGACCTCGCGGTCGGGCTCGAATGCGCGGACGAACTGCCAGGCGGTACCGGCGACGCAGACGACGCCGACCAGCACGGCGAGCAGGTGGATGCCGAGCCACCGTGGGCTGAGGAGCGGTGATCTCACCAGACCAGGCTAAGCGCGGCCCCCGAGCGCCCCGTCATGACCCCGGTTTGACCCTACGCACACACGCTTGGTCCGCCATCTGCCGAGGAATGACGATCACTTTAAGTAGTTCATCGTGACTCAGGGTTGTTCTTCGAGGTTGTGGTGGGTAGTGTCTCCATCAACGCGGAACGACCGGGTCGTTTCCGCGGCAGGCCTTCAAGGCCGCGACTCCAGGGGGGAGGAGTCGCTGGCCGCTTCCCAGCGCGAGGGTCGCTTCCGTACTTTGAGGGGGGATGCGGAAGCGACCCTCGCCACCTCGTAGCCGGGGGCGTTCCCACTGTTCGGTGGGGGCGCCCCCGTCGCTTTCCCACCGTTCCCGGGAGTCCTCTCCGGGGGCGCCCCGGATCCGGCGCTCCCTCAGGCCGGTGAGGTGGCGCGCGGCCGTCGCGAAGCCGTTGTCGTCGTGGAGGACGACCATTCCGCGGTGGGCGGCCGTGGCGGCGATGAGCGGGTCCACCGACGACAGCGCATCGTCACGATGGTCCGCCGACGGGGGGAGCGCCGTGTCAGCCCATGCTCTTCCGGCCGTCCAGTGCCTCGCGCAGGATGTCGGCGTGCCCGCAGTGCTGCGCGGTCTCGCGGATGATGTGCAGCAGCACGTCGCGGGCGGACCAGGAGCCGCCCTCGGGGAACCACGGCGCGTCCGGGAGCCGGTGGCTGACCTCCAGGTCCGGCAGGCCGTTGACGAACGCCTCGGTCTCCCGCGCGGCCAGCGCGTAGTCGGCCAGGACGCCGTCGAGGGTCTCGCCCTCCAGCAACCGGAAGCTGTCGGTGTGCTCCTCCCAGGTGGCCGGGTCCCCGTAGTCCGCCTTCGGGTGGACCTCCCCGTCGCGGACGAACCCGATCCAGTCGCGCTCGGCCCGGGCCACGTGCTTGACCAGTCCGCTGAGGGTAAGTTCGCTCACCGTGGTGCGCCGTGCGGCCTGTTCGTCGTCCAGGCCCCGGACCGTGAGGCGCAGGAGGTCTCGCTGGTCCTCCAGGAACCGCAGAAGGCTCGCGCGCTCCACGTCCACCGTGCCCGTCGCCGTCGTGACCACCATGACCACCGCTTTCCACCCTGTCCGACCCGGTACGCGATGACTCTAGGAAGCGTGGAGGTCAGTTGCGGTCCTCCACCGGACGGAAAGCGGAAGAAGGGGTGCGGCCCCGAGCGGGGCTCTGCCGATAGCCTGGCGTTCTGGCGACTCGGAGGTTCCATGACCTTGATTCCGCTCCAGTACCGGTTCGACGGTCCCCGGCACGCGCCCGTCGTACTGCTCGTGCCGCCCTTCGGCACCACGATGTCGGTCTGGGAACCGCAACTGCCCGAACTCACCCGCGACTACAGGGTCCTGAGGGTCGACCACCGGGGGCACGGCTCCTCTCCGGCCGCGCAAGGCCCCTACACCGTCGAGGAACTCGCCCTGGACCTGCTCGGCGTCCTGAAGGCCGAAGGGCTGACCCGGGTCCACGCTGTGGGCGCGGGGCTCGGCGGGTCGCTGCTGGTGTGGATCGCGGCCAACTCGCCGCGCACCCTGGAACGCCTCGTGCTGCTGGCCGCGGCGCCCCGCACCCCGCGGACGCACCGGTGGGACCTCCTGGCCTCCCGGGTGCGCTCGTCGGGCCTGGAGTCGGTGACCGCGGACGTGGTGCGGCCCTGGTTCACCCCGGACATGGGCGAGGAGCGGCCGCGGGTCGTGGCCCGCCTGGCCGAGGAGTTCGGCGGGCTCGACCCGGAGGGCTTCGCCGCGGTGTGCGAAGCCGTGGCCGGGATGGACCAGCGCCACCTGGTGGCCTCCGTGCGGGTGCCGACCCTGGTGGTGTCGGCCGCCCACGACCCTGTGCTGCCGCCCGGCCACGGCCGCAGGCTGGCGGACGGGATTCCCGACGCCCGGTTCGAGGTCGTCTCCGGCGCCGCGCACCTGCTCGGGGTCGAGCGCGCGGGCCGGGTGAACGAGCTTGTGATGGAGCACCTGTCCGGCTGAGGGGAACCCGTCCGGGGGGCGGGATCAGACATCCGCGGCGGGGATCAGCGGGCTGTTGACCTCCAGCAGGTAGCCGTCGGGGTCGCGGAAGTGCGCCGCGCGGATGCCCCAGGCGGTCCAGTCGCGCGGCTCCATCACCTGCCGGGCGCCGTCCGAGACCAGTCTGGCGGCCGTGGCGTCGACGTCGTCCACCTCGAAGACCACCGCGAAGCGGTCCTGGTTCGGCAGCGCCGGGTCGGCGGTGTCGGTCTCCAGGGCCTCCGCCATCACCTCGCGCTGGTTGATCGCCAGCCGGGTCCCCGACTCGACGTCGAACTCCGCGTAGCGGCTGCCCTCGTCCCCGCGCAGCACGGGGAGCTTGAGTACCTCGGAGTAGAAGCGGAAGCAGGCCTCGTAGTCGTTGACGAGGAGCCTGATGTAGCTGCAGCGCATGCGGCCTCCTGCCGTTCGGCGTCGTTGTCAGCACCATTGTCCCGTTCCGGGAGCCGCGTGGGGGGTTGTCCACACCCCGTTTTTCGTCTTCTCCGGCACCGTGTTCGAAACGCGTTCTCCGCGTCGCGGCTCGGCTCCCCGACCGGGGGCGGTCCACCGCGTTCCGTGGTCCACCTTCGCCCCTGCGCTGTATCTCCTGTTATTCAGAATGTAGTACGTGTACTATCAAAGGCAGCAGGAAGATAACGGAACGGAGGATCAGTGTGATGAGTGCGCATGTCCGGTCGGGCGCCGAGGCACAAGCCGCGGCGGTACGGCGGAAGGCGGTGCGGAGTGCCCGCTGAGAGCGGCGGGGGGGCCGGCCGCCGCCCCAGGGCCGCGGCCGGAGGCGCCGAGGCCGTCTACAACCGGATCGCGATGCTGCGGGCGGAGCGCGGCGCCTCCCGCCGCCAACTGGCCGAGGCGCTGGGCGTGCACTACCAGACGGTCGGCTACCTGGAACGGGGTGAGTACAGCCCCAGCCTCCACCTAGCCCTGCGCATCGCCCGCTACTTCGAGGTTCCGGTGGAGGTCGTCTTCTCCACCGAGCCCTTCCCCCGCATCGGCCAGTGACCGACCCGCACCAACAAGAGGAGAGATGCCATGTCCTTCTTCGACGACGTCTTCGTGCTGCCCTACCCCCACCGGCTCCGGGCCTCCCGGACGAGGCGCCGCTGTTACGCGGTGCTGCACGTGCTCATCACCCTCGCCGTCGCGGTGCTCACGTGGGCCGCCACCCAGCCGGACCCCGGGCCGGTGAGGTCGTTCCTGCAGGCGATCGGGATGGTGGGCCTCCTGGGAGCGTGGTTCGCGGTCCACGCGCGGCTGGGCCAGGCCACGGACCTGATGGTCGGTTACCGCAGGCTGGACGAGCGCCAGCGCACCGAACTGGACCGGGCCACCAGGATCGGGCACAACGCGACGTCGGTGTTCATTCTCGTCGTGTTCCTCGCGGGGGTCATCGGGGGCTTCCTCCCCGCCTCCCTCACCAGCGAGCTGGCCCTGCCCGTGCTGTGGATGATCTACATGGTGCACGCCTCGACCCCCCTACTGCTCCTGGCCTGGACACGGCCGAACGAGGTCCCCGACGACGAGGACGCGTGACGGTGCGGGGGCCGTCCCGGGCGGTGCGGGCGCGCTCCGGGGCTCAGAGGATGTCCGGGCCCGCCCAGCCGTAGGTGTCGCGCTCGCGGACCCGGGCCAGCTCGTCCTCGGACAGAACACGGGGCTCGCCGAGCTGGCGGGCCCTCAGGTACGCGCCGCTGAGCCAGTCGAGCAGCCGCAGGTTCTCCAGCGCGTGGCCCAGGTCGCGGCCCAGGGCGAGGCCGCCGTGGTCGGCGAGCAGCGCGGCGTCGCGGCCCTTGAGCGCCTTGACGGCGTGGTCGGCGATCTCGCCGGTTCCGTAGGTGGTGTACGGGGTGACGGCGACCGCTCCGCCCAGACCGGCGGCGCGGTGGTGGACGGCGGGCAGTTCGGCCAGGACCGAGGACACCGCGACGGTGTCGGTCGTGAACGCGTTGACCACGGCTGTGACGTCGCGGTCGTGCTCGGCGGACAGGCGGTGCACGGCCATGTGCAGGGTGGCCTCGGCGGCGGGGTCGCGCCTTCCCTCCAGCACGCGGTCGTCGAGCGACATCACCGGGCAGTCGGCGGGCTGGATCTGGTCGAGGCGGACGCCGTGGGGCGTGACGACCACCAGGTCGCCGCTGCGGACGCTGACGGTCCCCGACTCGCCGGGCGCGGTGCCCGGGTCCGCGGCCAGGGCGCGGGCGGTCAGGCACACGTCGCGGCGTTCCTGTTCGAGCAGCATGCCTTCCTCAAGGGGTGCGCGGTGGGCGCGGTCCGTGCCGCGGGGGCTCGGGAGTCCTGACGAACCCGCTTAGGTATGCCTCAACTAAGGGCACACCTCAATGTACGTCAAACTCTCGTCCCCGTCTTCCCCAGGCGCGGGTGTTCCGCGACTCCCCCGATCGCCACCCCGAGTAGTTGTTGGCCCGGGTGCGGCGCGGGCCGGACCACGGGTGGCCCCGCCGGGCCGGGCCGTCCCCGAAGATCGGTCCGGTCTCCAGGGCGGACATGGCGGAAGAGTCGGATGAGACGAGGCTGTTTGTGACTAACGATCCGGGGCAAACCGGACCCGTGAGCGAGCTCTACGCAACCCTGCCGTCCGTGCCGTACCTGGCGGAACCGGGGTCGGCGACGGCCACCAGCATCTACATCGACGGTCGTTGGCGGGCGGCCGGCAACGGCCGGGTGCGGGAGATCCTGAACCCGGCCGACGCCTCCGTCCTGACCATCGTCAGCGAGGGCGGAAGGGCCGACTCCGAGGAGGCCATCGCCGCGGCCCGCCGCGCCTTCGACGGCGGGGAGTGGCCCCGCACGCCCGCGGGGGAGCGCGGGCGCGTCCTCGACCGCATCGCGGACCTGCTCCAGCGCGACCGCGAGGAGATCGCGGTCATGGAGTCCCTCGACACCGGCAAGACCATCGAGGAGGGCGGGATCGACGTCGACGACGTCACCGGCGTCTTCCGCTACTACGCCGGTCTCGCCGACAAGGACGCGGGCCGCCTGGTCTCCGCGCCCGAGGGCGTGCACAGCAAGGTGGTCTACGAGCCCGTCGGCGTCTGCGGCATGATCACGCCCTGGAACTACCCGCTGCTCCAGCTCGCCTGGAAGATGGCCCCGGCCCTGGCCGCGGGCAACACCATGGTGGTCAAGCCCAGCGAGATCACACCGGTCACCACCGCCAAGCTGGTCGAGCTCACCACCGAGGCGGGAGTCCCGGCGGGGGTGGTCAACCTGGTCACGGGCAGCGGGCCCGACGCGGGCGCCCCGCTGTCCGAGCACCCCGACGTGGACCTGGTCTCCTTCACCGGCGGTCTGGCCACCGGCAGGCGGATCATGGCGGCGGCCTCCGAGACGGTCAAGAAGATCGCCCTGGAACTCGGCGGCAAGAACCCCAACATCATCTTCCCGGACGTGGACCTGGACACCGCCGTGGACTACGCGCTCAGCGCCGCGTTCTTCCACTCCGGGCAGGTCTGCTCGGCCGGGGCCCGCCTCATCGTGCACAACGGCGTCCACGACGCCTTCACCACCGAACTCGCCCGCCGGGCCGAGGCCATCCGCATCGGCCGCGGGCAGGACGAGGGCGTGCGCTGCGGCCCGCTGGTGTCGGCCGAGCACCGCGCCAAGGTGGAGGCCGCGGTCGCGCGCGGTGTCGAGGAGGGCGCCCGGATCATCGCCGGGGGCAGGCGGCCCGACGACCCGGACCTCGCGCAGGGCTACTTCTACCGGCCCACCGTGTTCGTCGACTGCGACCGGGCCATGGACATCGTCCAGACCGAGGTGTTCGGCCCGGTCGTGACCGTGGAGCGCTTCGAGACCGAGCAGCAGGCCGTCGAGCTGGGCAACGACACCGACTACGGCCTCTCCGGCGGCGTCTGGACCGACGACACCGCCCGCGGGGAGCGCGTCGCGGCGGCCCTGCGCCACGGCACCGTCTGGATCAACGACTACGGCCCCTACTTCCCCGGCGCCGAGTGGGGCGGCTACGGCCGCAGCGGGATCGGCCGCGAACTCGGGCTCGCGGGTCTGGACGAGTACCGCGAGGCCAAGCACGTCTACCGCAACCTGTCCCCCGAACCGCAGCGCTGGTTCGGCTGACGGTGACGAGCGACGAGAGGAACCGGACCGTGGACCCGACCGAGAGCACCTATGACTACGTGATCGTGGGAGGCGGCACCGCGGGATCGGTGATCGCCAACCGGCTCACCGAGGACCCCGGCACCACCGTGTGCCTGGTCGAGGGCGGCCCCGACGACCGCGGCCTGGAGCACGTCCTGCGCCTGCGCGACTGGCTGAGCGTCCTGGACGGGGAGCTCGACTACGGCTACACCACCGTCGAGCAGCCGCGCGGCAACTCCCACATCCTGCACTCGCGGGCCCGCGTGCTCGGCGGGTGCTCCTCGCACAACACGCTCATCAGCTTCCGGCCGTTCGCCGAGGACCTGGACGACTGGGTCGCGGCGGGCGCCCAGGGCTGGGACAACGCCACCGTGCAGTCCTACGCGGACCGGATCAGGTGCAACATCGTCCCTGTCGCCGAGAAGGACCGCAACACCATGGTCAAGGACTGGGTGGCCTCGGCGGCCGAGGCGGCCGGCGTCCCGGTGGTGGAGGACTTCAACGCCCTGACCTCGCACGGAGGCGGGTTCACGTGCGGGGCGGGTTTCCTGTCCATCGCCTACGACCCCTACACCGGCCACCGCTCCTCGGCCTCGGTGGCCTACCTCCACCCGATCATGGACGTGCGCGACAACCTCACCGTCATGCTGGAGACCCGGGTGGACCGGCTGCTGTTCGACGGCGACCGCGCCACGGGGGTCAGCGCCGCGGACGCGGACGGCGCGCGCACCACCGTCAGCGCCCGCCGCGAGGTGATCCTGTGCGCGGGAGCGGTCGACTCGCCCCGGCTGCTCATGCTCTCGGGGGTCGGCAACGCCGATGAACTGCGAGAGGTGGGCGTCGAGCCCCGCCACGACCTGCCCGGCGTCGGCGAGAACCTGCTCGACCACCCCGAGTCGATCATCATGTGGGAGACCAGCAGGCCGGTCCCGACGAACACGGTGATGCACTCCGACGCGGGCCTGTTCGTGCGGCGCGACGACTCCGACCCGCGCCCGGACCTGATGTTCCACATCTACCAGGTCCCCTTCGACGACAACACGAAGCGGCTGGGCTACGAGTCCCCGCCCGACGGATACGCGGTCTGCATGACGCCGAACGTCCCCCGCGCGCGCTCGCGCGGCAAACTCCGCCTCACCAGCGCTGACCCCGGTGAGAAGCCAGCGCTGGACTTCCGGTACTTCACCGATCCCGAGGGCTACGACGAGAGGACGATCGTGGACGGCCTCAGGATCGCCCGCGAGGTCGCCGCCACCGAGCCGTTCCGGTCCTGGATCACCAGGGAGGTCGCCCCCGGCCCCGGTGTGCGGAGCGACGAGGAGCTGTCCGAGTACGGCCGCCGCGCCGCCCACACCGTCTACCACCCGGCGGGCACCTGCCGGATGGGCGCCGCCGACGACGACGGCGCCGTGGTCGACCCGCGCCTGCGCGTGCGCGGGCTGCGCGGCCTGCGTGTGGCCGACGCGTCGGTGTTCCCCACCCTGCCGACGCCCAACCCCATGGTCACGGTCCTGGCCCTGGGCGAGCGCGCCGCCGACCTCATCCGCCAGGACGCCCTGGCCGGGGAGGACGCGCGGTGAGCGCCCCCGTGTCCGGGGCCGCCGATTCCCGTGCGCGGGAGAACCCGAAGGCGCGGCGCAAGCCGACCCCCGGGGCCGGGTGCGGAGCTGCTGTCGCGAGGGGTCCGAAGCGGGCCGGCGTCCTCTGCCGCCCGCTGTCCTTCTCGCGCTGACCCGGCGAGGAGGACCACCTCAGGCCGGACTGGACCGCATCACCGAGGGCTGCGAGACGGTGGGCACCGACGAGGTCGCGGCGAAGCGCGTCGGAGTCGTCCTCGGCGCGTCGAACACGAGTGACGTCGTCGATGACATGGCCGTATCGCTCGCGGTCGGAACCCGTTCCACGGTCGTCGCACCAGAGCTGGACGACCCGGTGTGGGGCCCGCTCACCGGGCGCGGACCGCTCGACGCCCTCCGGAACGCGCGTCCCTTCCCCACCCCGCCGGGGAGACCGGCTCCGAACGGCAGGTCGACCACGTCCCGCGCACCGGCGACCCGGCGCCCGGCGATACGGCCGACCCGGACGCACCGTACTCCGACCACCGACCACCGGCCGGTGGCCGTCGCGCTGACCCCGGTCCCCTGACCGTCAGGGGGAGCGGTGCTCGTACCTGCGGCGCCTGGACACCCAGTACACGTTCACGCACGCGGCGACGAAGCCCGCGCCGAGCAGTACGACCAGCCAGGCCTGGTCGGTCCACACGTACGCGGCGATCGCGCCGGACAGCAGTACCAGGGCGCCGAACACGGCCAGCACCGCACGGAAACCCAGGGCGCTCGCCGGACGCTCGTGGCTGCCCAGGGGGCCCTTCAACCTGCCGCGTCGCATGACCCGCTCCCTTCCGTCGCCGTACGCTCCTCGGCCTCCGGGCGCTCCGCGCGTGCCGCGGGGGCCCGGTCCCCTCTCCTTCCCGGTCCCCTACCCAGCCAGCGGCAACCACGCGGAAAACCTCCTCCGGCGCCGTACACGAAGGCGCGGGAGCGGCCACCGGGTCCGGTAGGGGGACGTCCTGGACCGCTACGTCTCCGCGCTGGGCGCGGGCCCCGGTGGTCGTCGCCGACTTCGGTGACGAGCGGATGGGGGGCGGCCGAGACGACGCGGCGGGGGCGCCCCGAAGGACGCCCCCGCCGCGAACGGTCAGTGTCACACGCCGTCCATCAGGGCGGGCAGGGCCGCCTCGTAGGAGGCGCGCAGGTCGGTCAGCGCGATCTCCACGGCGCCGCCGGGGTGGGTGACCGACAGGGCCTCGCCGCCCACGACGCCGATCTGCTCCACCGGCACGCCGTGCTCGTTGGCCAGCGCCACGAACGCCTCCTCCTCGCCCGGCCGCACCGCGACGACCGCGCGGGCACCGGACTCGCTGAACAGGGCGGTGAACACGTCCCCGTCCACGGTCACCCGCACGCCCCGGCCGCCGCGCATCGCCGACTCGGCCAGCGCGACCGCCAGGCCGCCGTCGGACAGGTCGTGCGCGGCCTCGGCCAGGCCCCGCTCGGCGGATGCGGCCAGCACCTCGCCCAGGGCGGCCTCGGCGGCCAGGTCCACCCTCGGCGGCAGCCCGCCCAGGTGGGAGTGGACCGTGTCGGCCCACGCCGAGCCGCCGAACTCCGGCCGGGTCTCGCCCAGCAGGAACACCCGGGCGCCTTCGGTGTCGAACGCCGTCCGCAGCCGGGTGCGCACGTCGTCGATCACGCCGAGCACACCGATCACCGGGGTCGGGTTGATGGCCACGTCACCGGTCTGGTTGTAGAAGCTCACGTTTCCGCCGGTCACCGGAGTGCCGAGCTGCTGGCAGGCGTCGGCCAGCCCGCGGGTGGACTCGGCGAACTGCCACATCACCCCGGGGTCCTCGGGCGAGCCGAAGTTGAGGCAGTTGGTCACGGCCAGCGGGCGCGAGCCCGTCGCGGCGACGTTGCGGTAGGCCTCGGCGTAGGCGAGCTGCGTGCCCGTGTACGGGTCCAGCCGGGTGAAGCGGCCGTTGCCGTCCGTGGCCAGGGCCACGCCGCGCTGGGAGTCGTCGGAGACGCGGATCATCCCGGCGTCGTGCGGGGTGGAGACCACCGTGTCGCCGCGCACGTAGCTGTCGTACTGCTGGGTGACCCACGTCGGGTCGCCCACGCCCGGGGCGCCCAGTACGCGCAGTACCTGCTCGCGTAGCTCTGCGTCGTCGGAGGGCCGGGGCAGCTTCCCGGCGTCGTCGGCCTGGAGCGCGTCCTGCGAGGCCGGGCGCGCGTACGGGCGCTGGTAGACGGGACCCTCGTCGGAGGCGGTCCGCGGCGGCATGTCCACCACGGTCTCGCCGTGCCAGGTCATCACCAGGCGGCCGCCGCGCTCGGCCTCCTCGGGGGTCACGTCGGTGACCTCGCCGATCTCGGTGGCCAGGATCTGCCACTTGTCGCAGATGGCCAGGAACTCGTCCAGCTTCGCGGGCTCGACGATCGCCATCATGCGCTCCTGCGACTCGCTCATGAGGATCTCCTCGGGAGTGAGCCGGTGGTCGCGCAGCGGGACCCGGTCCAACTGGACGCGCATGCCGCCGGTGCCGCCCGCCGCGAGCTCGGTGGTGGCGCAGGACACGCCCGCCGCCCCCAGGTCCTGGATCCCGACGACCAGGTCCTTCTCGAACAGCTCCAGGCTGCACTCGATGAGCAGCTTCTCCATGAACGGGTCGCCGACCTGCACGCTGGGCCGCTTGGCGTGCGACTCGTCGTCGAAGGTGGCGCTGGCCAGCACCGAGGCGCCGCCGATCCCGTCGGGGCCGGTGGTGGAGCCGAACAGCACCACCTTGTTGCCCGGGCCGGGCGCCTGCGCCAGCTTGATGTCCTCGTGCCGCATCACGCCGATGCACAGGGCGTTGACCAGCGGGTTGCCGATGTACCCGGCTCCGAAGCCGATCTCACCGCCGATGTTGGGCAGACCCAGGCAGTTGCCGTAGAAGGAGATCCCCGACACCACGCCGGGCAGTACCCGCTTGGTGTCGTCGGCGTCGGCCGGGCCGAACCGCAGCGCGTCCATCACCGCGACGGGGCGGGCTCCCATGGTGAGGATGTCGCGCACGATGCCGCCCACGCCGGTGGCCGCGCCCTGGTGCGGCTCCACGTAGGAGGGGTGGTTGTGCGACTCGATCTTGAACGTGACCGCGCGGCCGTCGCCGACGTCCACCACGCCCGCGTTCTCGCCCATGCCGACGAGCAGGGCGTCGTTCTCGGGCGCCTTCTCCCCGAACTGGCGCAGGTGCGCCTTGGACGACTTGTAGGAGCAGTGCTCGCTCCACATGACCGAGTAGATGGCCAGCTCGGCGGAGGTGGGGCGGCGGCCCAGGATCTCGCGTACCCGCTCGTACTCGTCCTTGGCCATGCCCAGTTCGGCGTACGGCTGGGGTGTGTCGGGGTTGTCGTGCGCCACGGCGACGGTGTCGAGACCAGGTGCTTCAGACATGCGTGGTTCCGTTCGGGGTGTGCGGGTGGAAGCCGGGCCGTGGCGTCCGACCAACGGCGCGGAAGGTCGGTTCAGGGCGTTCGGGGCCCGCTCGCGTCGCCGAGCATCAGCGTCGCCGGGGACTCGGGCTCGTCGTGGGCGGAGGTGTCGGCCAGCATGTGTTCGCCGTCGCTGAGGAAGACCTGCTCCGCGGGCGCTCCCTGGGGCTCCTGCTCCTCCCAGCCCCGGCCGAGGAGGTGGGAGACCACCGTGTCGACGGTCTCGCGCGAGTCCTCGGTCAGCTCACCGTCCTCGGTCATGACCATGACCAGCCGGACGCACTCGGTGCCCTCGCAGTAGACGTCGGCCTCCGGGTCGGAGACGTAGCTCAGACCGGAGGGCGCCTGACCGAGCACGTCCGCGTCCGGCGGCGGGTCCTGGGGCGGGGCGCCGTCCCGGCCCCCGTCCTGCTGGCCCTGGGGAGGGGGCGGCGAGGCGACGGGCGCCGAGCCGATGGCGTTGAACAGGCCGATGCCCGCGGACACCACCAGTCCGACCACGACCAGCCCCACGAGGACGAACATCGTCCTTCTGGAGCGCAGCAGCCCCATCATCGGCCAACCCTCCAGTTCGGGATGCGGCTCAGGCGTTCACCGGCGAACCGGCGGCCAGGTGGGCGAGGATCGAGGAGAAGAAGCCCAGGCCCTCGTCGGAGGGGCCGGTGAGCGCTTCGACGGCGTGCTCGGGGTGCGGCATGAGGCCGACGACGTTCCCGTGCTCGTTGGTGATCCCGGCGATGTCGCGGCGGGAGCCGTTGGGGTTGCCGCCGACGTAGCGGACCACGACGCGGCCGGTGGCCTCCAGCTCGTCCAGGGTGTGCTCGTCGGCGAC
Source organism: Nocardiopsis sp. RV163 (assembly GCF_001029525.1). Classification (NCBI taxonomy): domain Bacteria; kingdom Bacillati; phylum Actinomycetota; class Actinomycetes; order Streptosporangiales; family Nocardiopsidaceae; genus Nocardiopsis; species Nocardiopsis sp. RV163. The sequence continues at coordinate 43,482 of NZ_LEKI01000025.1, forward strand.
GTAGCTGCCCTCTCCGCTCTTGAGCACCACCAGGACCTCCTGGCCCTCGGTGTAGGCGCCGGTCCACGCGGTGCCGGTGTTCTCCACGCGCAGCACCTGGTCGCGGTTGACGAACCGCAGCGAGGAGTTGCGGGTCAGGGCTCCGGGCAGCAGGTGGCTCTCGCACAGGATCTGGAAGCCGTTGCAGATGCCCAGGACCGGCAGCGCGCCGGAACGGGCGGCGGGGACCAGCTCCGACATCAGGGGGGCGAACCGGGCGATGGCCCCGCAGCGCAGGTAGTCCCCGTAGGAGAAGCCGCCGGGCAGGACCACGGCGTCGACGCCCCTGAGGTCGGCGTCCGCGTGCCAGAGCGGGACGGGTTCGGCGCCCGCCAGCGCGACGGCGCGCGCGGCGTCCTTGTCGTCGAGGGAGCCGGGGAAGGTGACGACGCCCACACGGGCTGTCATGAGCACACTCCGAGAGATCGGGTCGAGTCCGTCCCCGCGTGCACGGGGAGAGTGCGGCGAGGGAGACGCCGCTGCCTGGCCCCGTCCCTGGGGACGGTGCGTCCGCACTCCGCAGCGTACCCGCTCACCTGTGGTCGGGTACGACGGCGGAGCCCCTCGGGGGCCTTTTCCTTGGAGGATGCTCCGAACTCCCGTGGTCACCCGCCGCGTTCCGGTGTGGCATTCCACAGGCGGGACCGGTGCTGTGGGCAGGGCCCTGTGTGATGCGTCACGGGAGCGGCCCGCGCTCGCTGCGGGGCGGCGGGCACGCGCGCGGTCGGCGCGGTCTCGGCCCCGGCCGCCGCGCCCCGGGGCCGGGGAACACGCGGCCCGGCCTGCTCACATCATGGCGTAGCGCTGGTCCGGCACCCGCTCGGCGGCTCTCTCCTCCGGCGGTTCGTCGCAAGCCGTGAGCCGCTTGCGCAGCAGGACCGTCGTCTTCGGTTCCCCCTCGAAGGCGACCTCGTCCATGAGGTAGCGCATCAGCAGAATGCCCCTGCCCGATTCCGCTTCCAGACCGGGGAGGGGCGTGTGGTCAGTGGTGAACCGCTCCGCGAGCGCCACGGGATCGGGCGCTCTCCCGGTATGGGATATCCGCAGTTCACACCATCGCCCGCCCATCTCCGCCTCGACCCTGTAGTCACAGACCGGTCCGCCGTGGTCGATCGCGTTGGCACAGGCCTCGGAGACGGCCAGGAGGATGTCGTCGACGCAGTCCCGGCACACTCCCGCGCGAACGAGGAGGGTGCCCAGCACATCACGTGCGACGGCGACCGTGTACGCCTGCCTGGGGAGGGAGATCGAGAAATCGGCGTCCATTCGTACACCTCTCGTGCTCCGTCGTCGTGTTCATCCCGGCATGTTAGGAACCTTCCCCGAGGGCGTGCGGAGTAAAACGAACGACCGCGTCCCCGGCGGGGAAGCGGTCGTTCTCTCCGGAGTCCCGGGCACGTCGGAGGCCGTGCGGACGAATTCCCGCGGGTTTCTCCGCGGGTTTGCGGCGGCGGATTCCGGGTGGGGCGCGGCGCGAGAGGTGCTCCGGATCACATGCCCGGAGGTCAGTCCTCCACGCGCACGCTGTACTCCTCGATGACGGTGTTGGCGAGGAGGGTCTCGGCCAGGCGGCGGACGTCGGCGAGCTTGGCCTCGTCCACAGCGCCCTCCACCTCGACCTCGAAGCGCTTGCCCTGGCGGACCTGCTCGATCCCCTCGAAGCCCAGCCGGGAGCAGGCCCCGGCGATGGCCTGGCCCTGGGGGTCCAGGATCTCGGGCTTGAGCATGACGTCAACAACGACGCGGGCCACAGGGTCCTCCACAAGGAAAAGGGGTGTGCCGCACGTGCCTGCGGCGGGCGGGCCGCCTCCCCGGACCGGCGGGGAGGGGAACGTCGCAAGCGTACGGCACGCGCAAACGGGTAGGCATCCTGACCAGGAGGCGCGCCGGGCCTTTACCCCACGTTGGACAGTGCCGGTGACTGTTTCGGGGGTCCCGTGACTCGTATCACGCGGATTGATGTCATCATTGGAGGCCTTCGGCGGCGTCTTACAGAGTGGAAGTGACCGTCCGGTCGTCCTGAGGGGGAATCTTGACGACTATCGAAATGGACCAGGCCTCCACGACCGGTGAGACCCGCGACGGGGAGCAGGCGCTGGACTTCGCCACCGCGGTGACGCCGTTCGCCGACCAGCTCTACCCCACGGCCCTGCGGATGACCCGCAACCCCGCCGACGCGGAGGACCTCGTGCAGGAGACCTTCGCCAAGGCCTTCGCGAATTTCCACCAGTTCCGCGCGGGTACGAACCTGCGAGCCTGGCTTTACCGGATCCTGACCAACACCTTCATCAACAGCTACCGCAAGAAGCAGCGCGAACCGCGCCAGGAGACCACCGACGAGATCAAGGACTGGCAGCTCGCCGCCGCCGAGGCGCACACGTCGTCCGGCATGAGGTCGGCCGAGAATGAGGTCCTGGACCACCTGCCCGACTCCGACATCAAGCAGGCGCTCGCCCGTCTGCCCGAGGAGTTCCAGGAGGTCATCTACCTCGTCGACATCGAGGGCTACGCCTACAAGGAGGTGGCCGAGCGGATGGGGACGCCCCTGGGGACGGTGATGTCCCGGCTGCACCGCGCCCGCCGCCAGCTCCGCGAGATGCTCGCCGACTACGCCCGCGACCGCGGCATGAGGGTCCCCGCCTCCAGGGCGCACGCCGCCGCCGAGTAGCCGACCGCCAAGGGTCCGCCCCCGAACCCGGAGAACGGGTGCGCCCCGGGTCCGACGCTCCCGCCCGGTACTCGGACCGGGCCCGTGGACAGGGCCCGCTTCCCCCTGACCGATCACGCGTTCCGTTCCGCAGGGGCCGGGGCCCGCTCCGCGGGCGTCGCCTCCGGTCCCGTCCTTCGCGTGCGCAGCCACACCGCGGCCGTGACCGCGGCGAGGAGGACGCAGGGCACGAGCATGACGGGCGACCCGGCGCCCATCGACCGGTCCATCCCCTCCATGACGTCCGTGCGCGTGATGACGGTGATGAGGAAGGCGAGCGTGTTGTTGACCGCGTGGACGACCACGGCGAACTCCAGACCGCCCGTGCGCCACGTGATGAGGGCGAGGGCGACGCCCATCGTGAAGTAGTACAGGTTGAGCCACGGGTCGAAGGCCAGGTGGGCCAGCATGAACAGCAGGCTCGACACGAGGACGCCGAGAACGAGGCCGGTGCGCGCGCTCCGGCCCCAGCTCGCGGCGACACGGAAGACGAGCCCGCGGAAACCGTACTCCTCACCGGCCGACTGCAAAGGCGCCAGCAGCAGGATGACGGCGAACATGGCGATGAGGTCGGCGAACAGCCAGGATGTCTCGGGATAGGGCGTGAAGACCGAGAACACGGCCATGTAGACCGTCCAGACGGGCAGGATCACCAGGAGGGTCCGCCCGAACACGTCGGCTCGGAAGAGCGACCGGACCGAGTGCAGCGAGGTGCCCCGCACGCCGTAGAGCCACCGTTGGAGGAGCATGCTCCACGGCAGCAGCAGGGCGAGCCCGAGCAGGGCGGAGGCCTGGGCGACGGGGGTGAACTCGTCTCCGCCCAGCATCACGCTGGAGCGGCCGAGCGCCAGGTCGACGAACGCGCCGAGGAGCCCGACGGCGAAGGAGAAGACCAGCATCCCGCCGACGAAGAGGGCGAGGGCGGCGACGCCGCGCCAGACGCGCCGCTTCTCGTGGGCGAGGACGCGGTGGTAGGGCACACCGGCCGGGACCGGGCGGGGGCCGCGCCGCCGCCCGGTCCCGGGAG
>NZ_LEKI01000260.1:0-4473 GCF_001029525.1 Nocardiopsis sp. RV163
CGTGTCCCCCGGATCATTGCGGTCCCGCCTGCCGCCCTCCGCCGCCCTGGGCGCAGAGCCTTCGGCTCCAGCGCTTCCGCGATCACCGGGCCGCCCCCCGCCGCGCCGGTTCCGCCCGCAAAGCCGACCGGGCCGACCCGCGCGAACCGTCCCGCGGGAGAGGGCCCGGACAGCCGCCCGCCGACCCGAAAGCCCCCGCGGAACACTCCTAGGAGCGGGTCAGGGCGCGCACGCTGCGGGAGGAGACCGCGGCCAGGGTGGCCAGCAGCGTCAGCGAGGCCACCAGCACCAGGGCCGGGGCCGGGCCGAACCGCTCGGCGAACGGGCCGATCGCGACCTGCCCGAGGGGCATCGCCACGAACGAGCCCAGCGCGTCGTAGGAGTACACCCGCGACAGTTTCTCCCCGGGCACGTTCTCCTGGACGGCGACCTCCCAGGCCACGTCGAACTGCTGCACCGCCACGCCCGCCAGGAACATCGCGGCGAACAGCACCGGCAGCGGCGACGGCCCGGTCAGGGCCAGGAAGGGCACGGCGTGCGAAGTCATCAGCGCCGCGCCGTAGACCAGCGCCCGTTGCGGCTGCTAGCGGGCCGCCAGCACGCCGCCCGCCAGCAGTCCGACGCTGTTGGCCGCCATGAGCAGACCCCACGCGGTGCGGCCGAAGGTCTCGTCGGCGATGCCGGGGCCCAGCACGGCCGTGGCCGCCGACCAGCCCGCGTTGACCACCATGAACTGGAGCACGACGATCCAGACCCAGGGCCGCGACACGAACTCGCTCCACCCTTCCCGCAGGTCGCGCAGCACGTTCGCGTCCCCGGTGTCCACGGGCCCGTCCGCCCGGGCTGCCCGCACGGACAGGAAGGCCGCCCCGGCGCAGGCGAACAGCGCCGCGTCCGCGGTGATCGCCCAGCCCGTGCCCAACAGGCCCACCACGACGCCGCCCGCCGACATCCCCAGGAACATCCCGCCCTGGACGCCCACGCCCATCGCCGCGTTGGCCTGGCGCAGCAGCTCCCGGGGCACGGTCTGCGGCGTCAGCGCGGCGGAGGCGGGCAGGTTCACCGCCGCGGCGGCGCCGTTGACCAGGCTCAGCGCGATCATCAGCGCCAGCGAGGCGGTGCCCGTCAGCAGGAGCGCGCCCAGGGCCGCCTGGGAGAGCGCGGCCAGCGCGCACCCGCCCTGGAGCACCAGCGCGCGCGGCAGCCGGTCGGCGACGACGCCTCCGAGCAGGAGCAGCGCCACGTTCGCCACCGAGCGCGCGCCCACCACCAGCCCCACGCCCGTCAGCGAGCCGGTCACGTCCAGCACGGCGAAGGCAAGCGCCACCGACGCCATGCCGTTGCCCAGGGCCATCAGCGCCCGGCCCAGGGCCAGCCCGCGAAAGGCCGGGTGCCCCAGGGGGGCCGTCAGCCCCGCGCCTCCGCCTCCGGTGCGCGCCATGGTCCCCCGTCCCCGATCGTCCCGAAACGGCGACGATCCCGCCCCGGCCGCGGGGTGTCAACGGTTTTTCGCGCGGCGCCCGGGCGCCCGGCTAACCCAGCACCCAGCTCCGCCCCTCGGCGGCCAGCTTCTCCACCAGGGTGGCGCTGTCGTGCTCCTTGGCGAACAGGTGCTCGGGGCGGGTGATCGGCACGATCCACAGCCAACGCACGGGGTCGCCCTGGAAGGACAGCCCCGCGGTGTCCGGCGGCCGGTGCTCGGGGCGGGTGACCAGGGCGGAGGGGTCCTCCAGGAGCAGCACCGCCCCCGCGCCGCCGCGCATGGCCCGGTCCTCGGGATTGTCCAGCCACTTGACGGTGTGCCCGGTGCCGAACCAGGTCACCGCCCGCCATGGGAAGGCGCCGATCCACCGGAAGACGCGGGCGGCGTGGTGCGCGGGCAGCGTCGTGGCCAGGGCCAGCTCCACCCGGGCGTGCTGGGAGGTGTTGGCCATGTAGCGGTCCAGCGTGGGCATGCGCTGACCGCACATCCCGACCGTGGACAGCACCGTGTACGGGCGGTCCGCGGTGGGCGGGCGCTCCGACACGCGCAGCAGCGGCGGGTGGCCGTCGGAGACGTCCCAGTAGTGCCCGGGCTCGCCCACGTTGCGGTTGAGGTGGCTGAGCACCGTGCGCTGCACGCTGCGCCAGGCCCCCGAGGCGCGCCGCCAGTCCCAGTAGGCCTCGGCGTGCACCACGCGCGGCCACAGCTGCCCGCGCACCGAGTCCAGCTCCCAGGCGTAGGCGCTGCGACCGATCGCCTCGCGCGCGTACCCCGGCAGTCCGCTGTCGGCCTCCGCCCAGCCCGGGATGACGGCCAGCAGCCCCTCCTCGTCCACCAGGGCGACCCCGTCGCCCTCCTCGAACCACACGGCGCGCAGGCGGTCGGGGTCGAAGCGGGGGCGGCCCTGCGGGTGCTTGGTGTAGGCCTCGGGCATGAGCGGGGCCCGGCCCTCGTACAGCCCGCCGGACTCGCTCGTGCGCGGCGCGATCTCGTGGTTGGCCAGCCACACCGGTACGCGGATGCGCCCGCGCGCGTCCAGCAGGTAGGCGGCCGTGGTGTGGGAGTCACACTCGACGACGACGCGTCGGCTCTGGTACGGGCTGATCTCGTCGAGCAGGACGTCGATCCCTGTCACCGGCCCTCCCACACACCGATCCCCGGTCGTCGTAGCCGGACGGACCCGTCAGGACCGTCCGCGCAGTGCGTAGAATCGACGGTAGTGCCCTGACAGGCGGAGCTGCACCGCGGCGGCGTATAAGTCGTATAACGACGCGTTCCGCCGCCGTCCGCGCCCGGGCGCCAGACCACCGACTCCACTTCCTACGGACTGTGTATGCCCGCCGAGCTCACCTTTGTCGCACCCCGTCGTGCCAAACCTCCCCGGCACCTGGCCGACCTCAGCCCCGACGAGCGGGCCGAGGTCGTCCGTGAGCTGGGCGAGAAGCCCTTCCGGGCCAAGCAGCTCGCCCAGCACTACTTCGGCTCCCTGGTGTCGGACACCTCGGCCATGACCGATCTGCCGGCCTCCTCCCGGGAACGGCTCGGCGAGGCGCTGCTGCCCACCCTGCTCACGCCCGTGCGCCATATCACCTGCGACAACGGCATGACACGCAAGACCCTGTGGAAGGCGTTCGACGGGGTGCTGTTCGAGTCGGTGCTCATGCGCTACCCGGACCGCGTCACCCTGTGCATCTCCTCCCAGGCCGGGTGCGGCATGAACTGCCCGTTCTGCGCCACCGGCCAGGCGGGCCTTACCCGCAACCTCTCCACCGGGGAGATCATCGACCAGGTGGTCGCCAGCGCCCGCGACCTGGCCAACGGCGAGGTCGCCGGCGGCCCGGGCCGCATCAGCAACATCGTGTTCATGGGCATGGGCGAGCCCATGGCCAACTACAAGCGCGTGCTCCAGTCGGTGCGCCGCATCACCGACCCCGTGCCCCAAGGCCTGGGCATCTCCCAGCGCGGGGTCACCGTGTCCACGGTCGGCCTGGTGCCCGCGATCAACAAGCTCATCGACGAGAGGATGCAGGTCCGTCTCGCGATCTCCCTGCACGCCCCCGACGACGAGCTGCGCGACGAGCTGGTGCCCATCAACACCCGCTGGAAGGTCGGCGAGGTCCTGGACGCCGCTTGGCGCTACGCGGGCACCACGGGCCGCCGGGTCTCCATCGAGTACGCGCTCATCAAGGACATCAACGACCAGGCCTGGCGGGCCGACCTGCTGGGCAAGCTCCTCAAGGGCCACTTGGTGCACGTCAACCTCATCCCGCTCAACCCCACCCCGGGGTCCAAGTGGACGGCCTCGCGCCCCGAGGACGAACGCGAGTTCGTGCGCCGGCTGGAGTCGCACGGGGTGGCGGTGACCGTCCGCGACACCCGCGGGCAGGAGATCGACGGCGCGTGCGGGCAGCTCGCGGCGGCCGAGAACTGACCGGCCCGCCCAGGGCGCCCGGGAGCACGGGGTGATCGAGACGGCGCTGGCCTTCGCGGTCGCCCTCGTCTCCGGGCTCGTCCCGGTCCTCAACATCGAGGTCTACCTGGTGGGCGCCGTCATCGCGATGGACGACGGCGCCCTGGTCGCCATGGCGGTGGCGGCCGGGCTCGGACAGACCCTGGGAAAGCTGCCCTACTACTACGCCGGGCGCGGGTCGCTCTCCGCGCCGTGGATCCGCCGCAGGAGCGCCACGCCCGGCAAGTGGGCCGCACGCGCCGAGGGCTGGCGGCGCAGGGCCGAGGAGCAGCCCGCCTGGGGCGCGGGCCTGGTCGCGGTGAGCTCCCTCGCCAGCGTTCCGCCGTTCATGGTGGTGTCCGTACTGGCCGGGGTGGTGCGGATGAACGTCGTGCTGTTCGCCCTGATCACCTTCGTCACCCGCACCGCGCGCTTCCTGGTCGTGGTGTTCGCGCCCGCCTGGGGGCTGTCCCACCTGCCCTGAGCGCGGCCCGCCCCTGGCGGGGCACGGACACCACGACCAGGAAGCGCGCGGTGCGGG
>NZ_LEKI01000261.1:0-4444 GCF_001029525.1 Nocardiopsis sp. RV163
CCCACAACGCCGACCGCATGCTCCTCGCGCCCCCGCCCACCGACACGGCGGCGCTGCTGCCCGCTCCCCTCATCGACCAGTCCGACCCGGCCGCCCAGCACCTGCGCGGCTTCCAGACCCTGTCGCCCGAGGAACTCGTCCCCGCGCTGCGCGCCATGCCCTCGCCGACCCCCGAGACCCTGCTGATGCTGGTCCGCGCGCTCGTCACCGTCGGCCGCCAGGGCGAGGCCATGGACGTCCTCCAGCGGTTCAGCGAAGCGGTCCCGGGCGACTGGCGCACCATGTGGTACCTGGCCGTCGCCGAGCTGAGCACCGGCCGGTTCCGCGACGCCCGCGACCACTTCGACGAGCTGTACGACCACCTGCCCGGGGAGCTCGCGCCCAAGCTCGCCCTGGCCCTGGCCTGCGAGCGGACCGGTGAGCACGAGACCGCCGCCCGCCTGTTCCGGGCGGTCTGGAACACCGACCACTCCTTCGTCAGCGCCGCGTTCGGCCTGGCCCGCATCCGCCTGGCCCAAGGGGACCGGGCCGCTGCCACCGCCGTCCTGGACGCGGTCCCGGAGCTGTCGCGGCTGCACGTGCACGCCCAGACCGCGCTGATCGCCGTGCTCGCGGCGCACCACCGGGGCACCGGGGCCGCCGACTTCTTGCAGGCCGGACGGCGCCTGGAGCGGATCGGCCTGGACGGCGAGTCCGCCGACCGCCTGGCGGTCCGGGTCCTGGAGTCGGCCCTGGGCTGGCTCGGTGCGGGTGCGGGGGCGCCGGCGGGGGAGGGGCTCCTCGGCGCCCCGTTCACCGAGAACGGTGTGCGGGCCAACCTGGAGCGCCGCTACCGCGCGCTGGCCCAGCGCGCCGTCGCGCCGCCGGAACGGTACGAGCTCGTCGACAGGGCCAACTCCCTACGCCCCGTGACGCTGCTGTGAGGAACGAGGGAACGGCGATGACCAAGGTGCGGACCTGCCCCGCCTGCTCGGACAGAGTGTCCGCGGAGGACGCCTTCTGCGAGGGGTGCGGACGCCCCCTCTCCGAGGGGGCCGAGAACGCGGGGCACCCCGACAGCATGCCCACCGCCCCGCAGGCGAGCCTGGCCGGTGCCGTGCCGCCCGGCGAACGGTCCGGCGAACGGTCCCGGGAGGGGGCCGACGGCGGCGCGCGGAACGGGGAGGCCCCGGTCCGGTCCGGTGCCGTGCCGACCGGCGCCGACGCGCGCCCCGGGCTGGTGCCCGACGACGGGGCCCCCACGGCTCCGCAGGTGAGCCTGCGCTCCCTCGACACGGGCGGGCGGGACGCGCCCCCGCCGCGGGCGCTGCCCGACTCCGCCCCGCACGCGGCCGACTCCATGGTCACCCAGCCGATACGCCGCGACAGCCTGCCCCCGTTCGCGTCCTCCCCGCCCCGGGCCGCCGAACCGGAGGCCGTCCCCGACTGGCCGCCGCCCGCCACCGGGAGCAACCCGGTGCGGCCCGCCAACCCCGGCCTGTGCGCCTGGTGCCCCGGAACGGTCAGCGACGGCTACTGCGAGCGGTGCGGCCTCCTCCAGCCCACCGGGCGCGACCACGTCGAGGTGCGCACACGCTCCGCCGTCGGCGTCAGCGACCGCGGACTGCGGCACAGGCGCAACGAGGACGCCATGGCGGTCCGCGTGATCGACGCCGACCACCCCCGGGCGCCCGGCGTGGTCTGCGCCGTGGTCTGCGACGGGGTGTCCAGCTCGCCGCGCTCGGACGAGGCCTCCCGCGTCACCGCCGAGACCGGAGTGGCCGTCCTCGCCGAACGCGTCAGCCGGGGCGCCGACCCCCGCGAGGCCACCGGTGCGGCGATGATCCGGGCCGCCGAGGCGGTCGCCGGGATCGCAGACTCGCCCCGCTCGGCGCCCGCGTGCACCTTCGTGTCGGCGGTGTACGACCCCGCCGCGGGCACCGTCACCGTCGGCTGGGTCGGCGACAGCCGTGCCTACTGGCTCTCCGGAGGCCCCGCCTCCAGCGCTTCGGCCCTGCTGACAAGGGACGACTCCTGGAGCGAGGCGATGGTGCAGCTGGGCGCGCTCTCACGCGAGGAGGCGATGCGCTCGTCCAACGCGCACGCCCTCGTCGCGTGGATGGGCGCCGACTCCGGCGAGATCGACGCCCACATCTCCACCGTGACCCCGACCGGCCCCGGCGCGATCGTGCTGTGCAGCGACGGCCTGTGGAACTACTTCCCCGAGGCGCAGGCGCTGACCGACGCCGTCCCCGGGGCGGGGGCCAGACCGCACGAGGCCGCGCGCGCCTACGTCGGCCTCGCCCTGGACGCGGGCGGCAAGGACAACATCACCGTCGTGATCGTTCCCGTGCCCGCTGGGGGTACCCGTGCCCGACACGACTGAGCGCGCCGCCGAACCGGGCTTTCGGATCGAGGTAGACCAGAACGTCCTCCTGCCGGAGGGCGGACGCGAGGTGCACGCGATCGTCAGCGTCACCTCCACCGCCTCCGTGGTGGTGGGGGACTCGGTGCGCGCCGCCGAGGTGATCATCGTGGACACCTCCGGCTCGATGTACGGAGCCAAGATCGACGCGGCCAAGCGGGCCGCCCGCGCCGCTGTGGGCGCACTGCGCGAGGGCGTCCGCTTCGCGGTGGTCGCCGGTCACAGCGACGCCTCCGTGCTCTTCCCCGAGGGCGGCGGGCGGATGGCGCGGGCCGACGCCGTCACCCGCGCGGAGGCCGCGGAGGCGATCGACGGACTGCGCGCCGACGGCGGCACCCGCATGGGCTCCTGGCTCACCCGGGCCGCCGAGCTCTTCGCCACCGTCGACGGCGGCATCAAGCACGCCATCCTGCTCACCGACGGCCAGAACAACGAGCCCGCCGCGGTCTTCGCCCAGGCGCTCGAACGCGTCACGGGCTCCTTCGTCTGCGATTGCCGGGGTGTGGGCACCGACTGGAAGGTCGAGGAGCTGCGCCGGATCGACTCCGCCCTGCTCGGCGGAGGCCCCGGTATCATCGCCGACCCGGCCGACACGGTCACCGACTTCCGGGCGATGGCGCAGGCCTCCATGGGCAAGACCGTCGCCGACGTGGCGCTTCGGCTGTGGACGCCCCAGAACGCCGTCGTGCGCCACGTCAAGCAGGTCGCCCCCACCGTCAGCGACCTCACCGGCCGAGGCGTGGAGCGTGTGCCCCAGTCGGGCGACTACCCCACCGGGTCCTGGGGCACCGAGAGCCGCGACTACCACGTCTGCGTCCAGGTGCGGCCCGGCGCCCCCGGCCGTCAACTGCGCGCCGGATGGGTGCGCGTGGTGCTCCCCGCGGCCGACGGGGCCGAGGAGCAGATCCTGGCCTCGGGTAACATCCTCGCGGAGTGGACCGCCGACGAGGCCCGCGTCACCGGGATCCACCCCCGCGTGGCCCACTACACCGGGCAGGTCGAACTGGCCCGGGCCATCCAGGACGGGCTCGCGGCCCGTCGCGGCGGCGACGACGACACCGCCACCACGCGGCTGGGCCGCGCCGTCGCACTCGCCCACGAGTCGGGCAACGAGGAGATCGCGAGGCTCCTCGGCAGGGTCGTCGACGTGGCCGACCCCGCCACCGGAACCGTCCGGCTCAAACCCGGTGTCAGCAAGGTCGACGAGATGACCCTGGACACCAACTCGACCCGGACCGTACGGACCCGGCCGCGGCAGAGCGGGCCGGACACCGGCGGTGCCCCCACACCCGGGTAGGAGGGACCCATGCCGAGTTGCCCTTCCGGGCACCGCTCCACGGCGACCGACTTCTGCGACGTCTGCGGGCTGCGCCTCCACGCCTGCCCACCCGCGTCGCGGCCCCCGTCGCACCGCCACCCGACACCGCCCGCACCCCCCGTGGCCCCGTCGCGGCCCCCCGCGCCGCCGCGCCCGGTGACCCTGCCCAGGGGAGGACCCTGCCCCGAGTGCGGCACCTACCGCACGGGCCGGTTCTGCGAGGAGTGCGGCTACGACTTCGCCTCGCGCTCCGACGACCACCGGCGCACGCACGCCGACGACGGGCGGACGGGCGCGCGCTGGCGCGCGGTCGTCGTCGCCGACCCCGCCTACTACCAGTACATGGTCCACCAGGGCATGCTCGACCCCGACCAGATCTCCTTCCCCAAGGGCAGCGCGCAGCGCCGGGTACCGCTCACCGGGGACAGGGTGCACATCGGAAGGCGCAGCGCCACGCGCGGCTTCACCCCCGAGATCGACCTGGGCGGCCCGGGCGGCGATCCGGCCATCTCCCACGTCCACGCGATCCTGGTCTCCAAGCCCGGCGGCACCTGGGCCATCCTCGACCCGGGCTCGACCAACGGCACCACGGTCAACGGGACCGCCAACCCCATCGCCCCCAACGTGGAGGTTCCCCTGAATGAGAGCGACCGGATCTACGTCGGCGCATGGACCGTCATCATCCTCCAGAAGGGGTGAACCCCGTTGACGCCCCCCACCCC
>NZ_LEKI01000262.1:0-4418 GCF_001029525.1 Nocardiopsis sp. RV163
CTCCCCGTACAGCCCTCCCGCCGGGCGGGCTGTCCGCGCCTCCCTCGCACCCGCGCCCCCACGGCCCGGAGTGTCCGCGTGTTCTCGATCCCTTGCCGGGGAGAGCCGCGCGCCCTAACCGCCTTTGCCTCCTGACCGAAACAGCCCCCGGGACACGTGGGCGCAACACACGGGCAGGCCATGGGTTACATGGCGCTTACATACCACCAAACCCTCGGACAAGTGGCGGGGGTCACGCTATGCTTGTGAACGTGTTGGTGCCAATGCACGTGCATGTGGCAGTGCATAAGCACGGACGTTCCCCTCGACGAAAAAAGGAGCAGCATGACCGCACACAACGGCATCCCCGCGACCCAGCTCACCGAGGCGGCCTGGCAGAAGGCCCGGCGCAGCAACTCGCAGGGTGCCTGCGTCGAGATGGCCCGTCTAGGCGACGACTCCATCGCCGTACGCAATTCGCGGTTCCCGTCCGGACCGGCGCTGGTCTACACCCAGGAGGAGATCGACTGCCTCATCCTGGGCGCCAAGGACGGGGACTTCGACAACCTGCTCAGCTAGGGCCTTTCGTCCCGTCCGGCGCGTTTCGCCCCGACGCACACAGGAGGGGTTACCGCTCGGCGGTGACCCCTTCCTCGGGCACCGCCCCGATCACCGTGCCCCGGCCGCTCCGCGACCGCGGGGCCGTCCGCGTGCGCGCACGTGCCCCGAAACCCGGAAAGGCCCGCCTCGGCGAGCCTCTCGTATCCCCGGGAGCGTGCTCGGGGTCCCTCCTCACGTCCCACGCGGCTGCTCAGCCGGTTTCCTGGTCCAGGTCCTCCAACATCTGCTCCAGCAGTTCCAGCGTCTCGTCCGGAGTGGCCGCGGCGACGCTGAGCCGGGTCATGGCCTTGGTGTAGGCCTCCACCACCGGCCTGCGGTCGATGATCTCGCCGTCGGTGAGCTGCTCCAGGTAGACCATGTCCGCGAGCTCGAACTCCGAGTAGCGCAGGAGCGTGAACGACCCCGCCTCGGCCGCGTGCGCGCCCACCGCGAAGGGGACGATCTGGAGCGTGATGTTGTCGTACTCCTTGCTGAGCTGGATGAGCCACTCCAACTGGCCGCGCATGATCTCGCGCCCGGCCTTCGGGCCGCCGATGGGTCTGCGGACCGCCGCCTCGTCGAGGATCACCCACATGCGCATGCTCGTGTCGGTGCGCAGGCGCCGCTGTCTCCTGAGCCTGGCGTCGACGCGCTGCTCGGTGACCTCGTCTGTCTCCACGCCACCGGAGATGACCGCCCGCGCGTACTCCTCGGTCTGGAGCAGCCCCGGGACGAACTGGGACTCGTAGATGCGGATGTGGTCGGCGGCCTCCTCGAAGCCGACGTAGCGGATGAACCACTTGTGCAGTGACTCCCCGTACTCCTTCCACCAACCGGGCTTGTTGGATTCGCGCGCGACTTCGAGGATTTCCTTGATCCTCTTGCGGTCGGAGACCCCGTACATCTTGAGGAGGTCCTCGATATCGCGCAGCTTGAAACCGACCCGGCCGAGTTCCATACGGCTGATCTTCGACGCCGAGGCCCGAATCTTGTTCCCGGCGTCCTCTCGGCTGATACCACGCGCTTCGCGAAGCTGGCGCAGCTCGTGCCCGATCAGCATGCGGCGCACAGTGGGGCCGCTCCCCTGGCGCAATCGAGCGATATCCACGTTCGCCGCCTCTCCCTCATTCCTCGCACAAGGGTATCCGTGCGAAGGGACACCTTTGCCATGCGGACAAGACACTACAGGTACACGATAGAACGATAGAGCAGTGGTGCCTTCGCCTCGCTGGCGGATCCCCGGCGCCTCAGGGGAGGGCCCCGCCGCCGGGAGTGATCCGGCGCGGCGCCCGGCGGGGACCCCGGGACTCACACGAATTGCGCCCAAACGAACTTTCCACCGGGCGGCGTGGGAATCACGCCCCACTCTCGTGCGAAAGCACTCACCAGGGCAAGCCCCCGGCCGCCCTCCAGGTCGAGATCGGTTTCCCTTCTCTCCGGCAGCCGGTCTCCGCCGTCACGAACCGCGCAGATGAATTCACTGCCACTGCGCATGAGCGAGAGCTGAATACCGCCCTCGCTCTGCCCTGTCAAGGGCAGAGGGCCACCGTGCCGGAGCGCATTGGTGACCAATTCCGAAACGACCACCGCGACATCGCTGGACAAGTAGTGCATCTCCCATTCGTGGAGAAGCGCCTCGGAAATCTCGCGCGCGGCCCCCACCGAGTGGGGGCGCGGCTCGAAGCTCCACGTGACGGCGTCGTGCCGGTCCCCGCAGACGGGGGTGTTCCAGCGGCGGGAACCGTGCGTCAGGACCCTGAGCCACCAGCCACCGGCCGGGTCGGCCACCGCCTCAGCGCACTCCATGCCTTCCACTCCTCCCTGACGCACCGCTGCGTGGGCGTCGGTGACACGGCCGGGGCGGGCCGTGTCGGCGTGCAGGTCGGGCGCGTGCCGCTGCACGACTCGAATGCACGTGCATCTTCGCCTTGCAGGCAATCGTAGGCCAAGCCCCGACGATGTGCAGGCAAACGGGGAGACGACTTCGGCCGACCTGTGAAGCGGGTAGTCGCGAATCCGCCCGTCAGTGGGCGGGCCGACCCCGGACGCACCCCGTCCACCTACCGACCGGTTGGCATGTGGGTAGGATCTCCTCGCGCCCACCACGCGAACTCTTGGAGGTAATCCCATGTCACCAACGCCCCGTGTGGCCATCGTGACCGGTGCGGCCCGTGGGATCGGTGCCGCCGTCGCTGAGCGCCTGGCGCGCGAGGGCCGCTCCGTCGCCGTGCTGGATCTGAGGGAGTCCGACGCCCAGGAGGTCGTCGACCGCGTCGCCGCCGCGGGCGGCACCGCCCTGGCCGTGGGCTGCGACGTGTCCGATCCCGACCAGGTGACCGCCGCCGTCGACACCGTGGCCGAGCGCCTGGGCCCGCCCGCGATCCTGGTGAACAACGCGGGCGTCCTGCGCGACAACCTGCTGTTCAAGATGTCCGTGGAGGACTGGGACACCGTGATGAACGTGCACCTGCGGGGTTCGTTCCTGATGAGCAGGGCCGCCCAGGCCCACATGACCCCGGGCGGCTGGGGCCGGATCGTCAACCTGTCCAGCTCCTCCGCGCTGGGCAACCGGGGCCAGGCCAACTACTCGGCGGCCAAGGCCGGCCTCCAGGGGTTCACCAAGACCCTGGCGATCGAGCTTGGCAAGTTCGGCGTGACCTGCAACGCGGTCGCGCCCGGCTTCATCGAGACCGCCATGACCAGGGCGACCGCTGAGCGCATCGGCGTCGAGTACGAGGAAATGAAGGCCTTCAAGGAGGCCGAGATCCCGGTGCGCCGGGTGGGCGTGCCCGAGGACATCGCCAACGCCGTCGCCTTCCTCACCGGCGAGGAGGCCGGGTTCGTGTCGGGCCAGGTCCTCTATGTCGCCGGCGGGCCGCTGGACTAGTCCGCCGCGCGACCCCCGTGCGCCCCGTCCGGAGCCCTCCGGGCGGGGCGCGCGTGTGCGCCCGCCGGGGCCCGGGGCGGTCAACCGTCCGGGTCCGCGGCGGCGCGGGCCTCCTCCATCGCCTCCGTGACCGTGGCCGCCAGTTCCTCCACCAGGGCGACGCCGGCGGTGTAGTCGGGGCTGCCGTCGGTCAGGACCGCGATCAGGTACTCGCGGCCGGGTCCGGCCACGTAGCCGACGCTGTTGACGTTCCACAGGCCGCCGTTGGCCTCGCGCGGGGTCCACCCGTTCTTGAGGCCCACGGTGTCGTCGGGGCCTGCGCTCGCCGAGACCCCCCAGGACTGCTCGGCGGCGACGGACTCCATCAGCCCGCGCGCGTAGGCCCTGTCCTCCTCCGCCAGCGGGCCCCCGTCGCAGTACAGGGCCCGCAGCAGCCGCACCTGGTCGGCGGCGGTGGTCATTGTGGCGCCCCACCTGCCGCCGGGGTGGGGATCGGTGTTGGTGAAGCCCAGTGTCCCGGCGCCCTCGACGAAGCCGTCGGTGAACCCGATCCGCGAGTACAGGCCGTCGGTGACCTCGTTGTCGCTGTGGCGGATCATGGCCGAGACCTGCGAGCGCTCGGCCCCGGTGAGGTCGCGGCCCTCCTCCTCCGCGCGTAGCAGCAGCATGGTGAGGATGGTCAGCTTGGCCACGCTCGCGGTGGGGAACCGCCGGTTGGCGCCGTGGCTGAAGGTGGCCCCGGTACGCAGGTCCTGCACGGCGACCGCGAAGTCGGCCGGATGCTCCTCCCCGATCGCCTCAACGCGCGCGGCGAGTTCCTCGCGCTGGACGGGGGTGGGCCCCCGCCCTCCGGTGGCGGGCGCGCCGACGGGCGCGAAGGGCACCAGGGGGAACGCGTCCTCGGAGACCAGGGCCCGGAACAGCGCGGGGTCCGGGCCCTGGTCTCCGAGGA
>NZ_LEKI01000263.1:0-4341 GCF_001029525.1 Nocardiopsis sp. RV163
CCCCCTCCCGCGACCGGGAGTCCCCCGCCCCGGCGACCCTGGAGGCGCACTACAACGACTCCAACAGCTTCATCGTCCGCCAACTGGCCGGAAGCGCGTTCCGCGAGATCAAGGAGGCCGCCGCGGCGTCGGCGATCAACGGCTACCTGGACCAGATCTTCCTCGGGTTCAACGAGATCCACGGCAGGACGGAGGAGGCCGCCGAGGGGGCCGACGAGCTGTCCGGCGGCGCTGACGAGGCCGAGGAGGGGTCCTCGGAGCTGTCCGGGGGCGCTGACGAGGCGCACACGGGTGCCGGGGAGCTCAGCGGGGGCCTCGACCAGCTGCACTCCGGTTCGCAGGATCTGGCCGACGGAGCCGCGACCGCCTCCGAGGAGGTCTCGGTCCAGGTGGACAAGCTCGACGCGCTGGCCGACGAGTGGCTGCCCCGGCTGGAGGAGGACATCCCCTCCCTCCAGGAGCACGCCGGGAACGCCGCCGAGGTCACCGCGGCCCTGTCCGAGGCCCTGGAGGAGCTGCCGGAGGTCGACACCGGGGCCCTGGAGGAGGTGGACGGGCGCCTGGCGTCCTACCTGGAGGAACACCCCGGGCTGGAGACCGGGGACCCCGACCTGTACACCCTGTTGTGCGACCTCCAGGCAGCCGTGGACACCGCCGAGTCGGCGTCCGGGTTCGTCGAGGACAACCGCGACGCGATCACCGCGACCGCCGAGGACGCGGCCGCGCTGAGCGCGGAGGCCGCCGCGATCTCGGAAGACCTTCCCGCGATGGCGGAGAAGGCGGAGGACGCCCGGGAACGGGCCGACGAGCTGGACGAGGGCCTGGCCGAGCTGGCCGAGGGGTCCGCGCGGCTGCGCGACGGGCTGGCGGAGTCCACCGACGGCGCCGGTGACCTCGACGAGGGGCTGGGCGAGCTCAGCGGCGGCGCCGACGAGCTGCACTCGGGCCTGGAGGAGCTGGCCTCGGGCTCCGGCGAGCTCGCCCGGGGACTCGACGAGGGCGCGGACCAGGTTCCCACCTACTCCGAGCGGGGGCGAGACGACGCCTCCTCGACGATGAGCCGTCCGGTGCGGCTGGACAGCGCCGTCTCCAACGAGGCGCCCGACTACGGGACGGGGTTCACGCCGTTCTTCGTGCCGCTGTCGCTGTGGGTGGGCGCGATGGTGGTGTTCATGGTGCTGCCCGCGCTGTCCTCGCGGGCCCTGGCCTCCTCGGCCCCCTCCTGGCGGGTGGCGCTGGCCGGGCGGGTCGCCCCGCTCCTGCTCGGCGTCGGCCAGGTGCTGGTCATGATGGCCGCCCTGCACCTGCTGCTTGGCCTGGAAGCGGGGAACTGGCCGCTGCTGATCGCCTTCCTGGTGCTGACCGCCGCCGCGTTCGCCGCGACGGTGCAGTACCTGAACGTGGCCTTCGGAGCGGCGGGGCGGGTGGTCGCGCTGGCGCTGCTGGTGCTCCAGCTGACCTCGGCGGGCGGAACGTACCCGATCGAGACCAGCCCGGCCTTCTTCCAGGCCGTGGGGCCGTTCCTGCCGCTGCACTGGGGCGTGACCGCGCTGCGCCACATGATCGGCGGCGGCGACCCGGACCTGGTCCGGACGGCGTTCGGGGTGATGGCGATGTGGCTGGTGGTGCCTTTGCTGCTCACCTGGTGGACGGTGGAACGCAAGCGCGTGTGGACGATGGGCGCGCTCCACCCGGCACTGAAGCTGTGACACGGGCCGGGGTGACGGACATGGCGCGTCGTGTACGAGTATGGGCGAGAATGGAGCGGATGAGTGCGAGCACGTCCGACCACCCCGTGAGCGGCCGCCGTGAGGCCACCCGGCGGCGCCTGTTCGAGGCCGCGGTCACGCTGATCTCCGAGCAGGGGTACGGCGCGACGACCGTGGACGAGATCGCCGAGCGGGCCGGGGTGGCCAAGGGCACCGTCTACTACAACTTCGGCGGCAAGGGCGAACTGTACGCGGCGCTGATGGAGTGGGGCGTGACCCGGCTGGCCGACACGCTCAAGGGCGCGGTTCCCCCTCCCGGGGCCGGTGCCGCCCCCCGCGAGGCGCTCGCCGCCGTACTGCGCGCCGGGGTGGTGTTCATCGGCGAGCACGAGTCCCTGGCCCGCCTGCTCATGGCGGAGGCCTGGCGGACCAACCGGGCCTGGTACGCCACGGTCCTCCAGATCCGCACCGAGGCGATCGGGGTCATCACCGGCCTGCTGGACGACCTGGCGGCGGAGGGGTCGCTGCGACCGGACCTGGACACCGGCCTGGCGGGGTCCGCCCTGTTCGGCATGGTGGTGACGGTGGCGCTGGACTGGCGGACGCTCCAGCCCGGGCGTCCCGTCGAGGAGGTCCACACGGCGCTGGCACGCATGGTCGGCGGCCTGGTCGGCCCCGCCGCCTCCCTCGACAGTACGAGCACTCCGGACACCTGAGAGAGGACGTACCGCGCGATGGCCACCCTCTACCCCCTGATCCCGCTCCTGGCCGGGGTGGTCATGCTCTGGGCGGTGACACGCGACACGCGCCTGGAACTGCGGCTGCGCCGCCACGGGATGCGCGCCAAGGCACGTGTGATCGGCTACCACGAGACCTCCACGGCCGCCCGGATGATCGTGCAGTTCCGTACCGAGGACGGTCACGAGGTGCACGCCGAGCACGAGAACACCGGGTGGACGGCCTCCCGCTCCGGGGAGATCGTGACCGTCGCCTACGACCCGGACACGCCCGAGCGGGCCCGGATCGTGTCCGCGCCCTGGCTGTCGCACTACGTGCGGGTGCTGTTCGGCGGCCTGGGAGCGACCCTGGTCTTCACGGGGCTGCTGCTGGGCTACCTGGCCTGGCGCTGACGGGCTCCTCGCGCGGGGCGGAGTAGCGGACCAGGCGTGAGGGCAGTGCGCCGTCCAGGGCGGCGCGGGTGCGCACGCGCACCCCGCACAGAAGGTCGGCCACGCCCGCGCCGTCGGGCCGGACCAGGGCGCTGCTGGCGTGCGCGGCGGCCACAGCGAGCGCGTACCAGGGCAGGCCCAGGGCCACGAGGACGACCACGGGGCCCTGGAGCAGGCAGGTGCGCGCCAGAACCCGCAGACGGGCCGCCGGGGCCGGGTACCCGCGTTCGCACAGCGCCAGCCGCACCGAGGCGGCGCCGGGGGTGGCGCGGTCGCGACGCGCCAGAGCGGGGACCAGTGCCAGGGCCCCGCCCAGGCACAGCAGGGCGGTCGTGCGCGCCCCGCTTCCCGGCCCCGGGGCGCCGAGCGCCTGCGCGCAGACGGCGAGGGCGACCGCGCCGAACCACCACAGGCCCAGGTCGATCAGGGCCCCGGTTAGCCTGCGCACCGGGCCGGGCACGGCGCGGTCCGCGACGGCCGCGGGCCAGCCGCGGGCGTACCCGGGCGGGAGCGCCCACCGGGCGAGCAGCCAGCCGAGCAGGGTCGCGACCGCGCCCCAGGCCACGAGCCCCGCCGGGGCGCCTGCGTAGGCGCACGGGTACAGGCCCAGGAGCCCGGTGGCGCGGACGGTGACCACGGCCGCGGCCAGGGCCGCGCCCAGCAGCACGGTGAGCGCGGCGCCTCGGCGGAAGCGGTGCCGGGCCAGCAGCCCGACCGCGAGGAACAGGGCGAGGACCCCGGACTCCCCGGGCTCGGGCAGGAGTTCCCGGCCGGACCGGCCGCCGCCGAGGGGGGCCGCGCACAGGCCGTCGGCGGAGGCGGGCAGCGGCCAGACCGCGTACGCCGCCAGGCCGACGCCCGTGGCCAGGGCGGCCGCGGTGCACAGGCCCGGCCAGCCGTGCGGGCGGCCGTAGCGGCGGTACTGCAGGCTCAGGTAGAGCGCCGCAGCGCAGACCACCAGCAGCGGAACCCCCGCGACCGCGGCCTCCACGGCGAGCGGTCCCCCGCCCAGCGGCTGACCCATGCGCACCATCCCGTCACTCGGTGTCCGGTCCTCGACACACAAAGCTAGTACGCGCGGCGCCGGAGCGCGGGGCGAACGCGGACATTCGCGACGGCGACCGGGGCCGGGGAGGGCGGATTCGGTCACCCGGAGCAGGACCTGCCATACTCTCCGCCATATGTGACCTTTGCCCTATTGTCACAAGGCTTCACAGGAGGAAACACCCCTACCGACCACCCGACGGGTGGACATTCTCGCTTCCCATGGCAGACTGCCCACACCACCCGGATATTTCAGCGTTTCACCGGCGAGGTACGATCCCCCACGCCGAAATGCCGCGTTTGTGGTTACCCTGCGGTACGTCCCGTGTCGAGCCCCCCACGGACACAGCCCGCGGGACACGGGACCGCGCACAGGCGGACCGGGACGCGCCGACTCCCCCGGCGGCCCCCACCCCTGG
>NZ_LEKI01000264.1:0-4270 GCF_001029525.1 Nocardiopsis sp. RV163
GCGCGGCGGGTTTCCCGCGCCGCTACGCCGACTACCTCCCCGGTGACGGCTTCACCGAGCTGAACCAGATCTCCTCGGTCTCCTCGTTCGTGCTGGCGGCCTCGACGCTGATCTTCTTCTGGAACGTGTACATCACCTCGAAGAAGGCGCCGCTGGTCACCGTGGACGACCCGTGGGGCTACGGCTGCTCGCTGGAGTGGGCCACGTCCTGCCCGCCGCCGCGGCACAACTTCACGTCGCTGCCGCGGATCCGCTCCGAGCGTCCCGCCTTCGACCTGAACCACCCGCACGCCGCGGCCCCGGGCGCCGTCCCGGTGGGCGCCACGAAGGAGTAGGGCGCAATGAAGACGCAGGCCTATCTGTTCATGGGCGTCTCGACCTTCTTCGGTCTGGCCGCCGCCCTGTACGTGTACTGGTCCTGGCAGGACACCGGCACGATCGAGTGGACGGGCACCACCGCCCTGGTGGTCTCCATCGGCTTCGGTTGGATGATCGGCTTCTGGCTCTGGCAGGCCGCCCGCCGCAGCGAGCACTTCCACGGGCTCCCCGCGGAGGAGCGGCTCGACGGGGAGATCTCCGAGAACTCCGGCGAGTACGGCTTCTTCAGTCCGCACAGCGCGTGGCCGCTGTGGGTGGCCCTGGCCGTGGCGTTCACCGCGGTGGGTGTGGCGATCGGCTGGTGGATGGTGTTCATCGGCGCCTTCGCCATCATCCTCACCGCCATCGGTTGGATCTTCGAGTACTACCGCAACGAGTTCCAGCACTAGGGGGTCGGGCCGCCGAACCGCGCGACGGCCCCCGCCGACGGCCGGACGCGCCCCCCGGGACGCGTCCGGCCGTCATTCTCGCCACGGCCCGGACAGCCTGTGAGGTGGCCGTCGGCACCCCCCGGGTGTTCGTGTCATGGCCTCGCGCACTCCCGTCCGGGCGACCGGTGTCGTGACCCTTCGGCGGGGTAGGGTTTTCCTGCACTTGACCTGACAGGGCACCGCGGACACGGGTGCGCCCCGCGCGCCGAGGCCCCGTCGCAACGGACGCTGGAGGTCCTTGTCGTGAAGGGACGAGTTCGCGCCCCCCGTGCTCTGGCGGCCGCCGCCGCGGTCGCGCTCGCCGCGACGGCCTGCACCGGCCCCGCCCAGCAGGAGCCCGCCGCGGCTCCCAGCGAGGAGGCCGAGACCGGGCCGCGGATCAGCGTCACACCCGAGGAGGGCGCCTCCTCCGTCGCCCCCGACACCCCGGTGCGGGTGTCGGTGGAGGAGGGCTCGCTCACCGACGTCCGCGTCGAGCAGTCACCCTCCGCGGAGGAGGGCGAGGACGCCGGTGCGGCCGGGGACGCCGAGCAGTGGGAGTTCACCGGCGCCCTGAGCGAGGACGGCGCCCGGTGGGTGAGCGACTGGAACCTGGCCCCGGGCTCCGCGGTCACCGTCCGCGCCACCGCCGAGGACGACTCCGGGGAGACCTCCGAGGCGGTCGTGGAGTTCTCCACCGAGGAGGCCGTGCCCGGGCGGCGCCTGGAGCTGGCCTCCAACTTCCCCACCTCCGGCGACACCGTCGGCGTGGGCATGCCGGTCATCGTCAACTTCGACCTGCCGGTGACCAACAAGGCCCAGGTGGAGAACTCCATGGAGGTGACCTCCGAGCAGGGGGTGGAGGGCGCTTGGAACTGGGTCGGCGACAAGACCGCGGTGTTCCGCCCCCGCGAGTACTGGGAGCCCTACCAGCAGGTGAGCGTGGACCTGCGCCTGTCGGGGGTGGAGGCCTCCGAGGGCGTCTACGGGATCGAGAACCACCGCCTGGAGTTCGAGGTCGGCCGCGAGATGGTCTCGACCATGCACGTGCCCGACCACGAGATGCTGGTGGAGATCGACGGCGAGCCCGCTCGCACCATCCCCGTGAGCAACGGCGAGGCCTCCAAGCGCTTCAACACCACCACCTCGGGGACGCACCTGACCATGGAGAAGTACGAGTCCCTGGTCATGGACGCGGCCACCCTCGGCATCCCCGAGGACTCGCCCGACTACTACAAGCTCGACGTGGACTGGGCGGTGCGCACCTCCAACAGCGGCGAGTTCGCCCACGCCGCCCCCTGGAACGAGCGGATCGGGTCGGCCGACACCTCCAACGGCTGCACGAACATGTCGGTGGACGACGCCCGCTGGTTCTACGAGAACTCCCTTATGGGCGACGTCCTGGAGACCACCGGGACCGACCGGGAACTGGAGTGGGACAACGGCTGGGGCTTCTGGCAGATGTCCTGGGAGGAGTGGCTGGGCCAGAGCGCGACCGGCGAGCCGCAGGTGACCGACGGTTCGGGCACCCCCGGTTCCGTGCACGGCGAGGGGCTCTAGGGAGTTCTCCGCGGAGGTTTTCGGGTCAGCGGGCGGCTGTCCGGGCCCTCTCCCGTGAGACGGTTCGCGCGGGTCGGCCCGGTCGGCTCTGCGGGCGCAACCGGCGCGGCTGGGGCTGCCCGGTGCCCGCGGAAGCGCTGGAGCCCAAGGCTCTGCGTCAAGGGTGGTGGGGCGGCGGGCGGGACCGGAACGATCCGAGGAACACGACCTAGGCGGGCAGGTCCGGGGAACCCTCCAGGAGGGCGTCCAAGCGCCTGGCGGTGTGCTCCCAGGTCCAGGAGCGGCTCACCCACGCGCGGCCGTGTGCGCCCATCTGGGCGGCGCGCCCGGGGTCCTTCAGCAGGGCGATGAGGGCGCGCGCGGAGGGGCCCGGCAGGGAGCCGTCCACGACCAGGCCGGTCTCGCCGTCCCGGACAGTGGCGGGTGCGCCCCCGGAGTCCCCCGCTACCACCGGCAGGCCGCAGGCCGAGGCCTCCAGGTAGACGATGCCCAGGCCCTCCGCCTCCAGGCCGCCCTTGCGGCTGCGGCAGGGCATGGCGAACACGTCGGCGGCGTCGTAGTAGGGCGGCAGGTCGCGGTGGGGGACCGAGCCGGTGAAGACCACTGACGGCGTTCCGCGCGCGGCCGAGAGCAGGCTCCGGCGGTGGGGGCCGTCGCCGACGACGAGCAGGACCGCGTCGGGCACCTCGGCCAGGACGCGGGGCCAGGCACGGATCAGGGTGTCCTGGCCCTTGCGGGGCACCAGCCGGGACACGCACAGCACCACGGGGCGCTCGCCCAGGCCCAGGCGGGCGCGGACCTCCTCGCCGCCGACGCCGGGCCGGAAGGCCTCGGTGTCCACGCCGGGTGTCAGCTCGCGCATGCGGGCGGCCGCGTCGGCCGACAGGGCCCGGGCCAGGTGGCGGCGGGTGTACTCGCCCAGGTAGGTGACGGTGTCGGTGGTGTCGCCGATGCGGCGCAGCGCCTCGCGGGACCCGGGCATCGCGGCCCACCAGGTCTCGTGGCCGTGGCTGATGGCCACCTGGCGTTTGACGGGGGTGCCCTCGCCCAGTCCGGCGGCGAGCAGTCCCAGCGGGGCGGCGGCGCCGTAGAGCACCGTGTCGCAGCCCTCCAGGTCGGCGATGGCGCGTGCCCGCCGCGCCACCCGCGGCGTGGGCAGCAGGACGCGGGCGGCGTCGCGCACGACGGGGAAGGGCTGGCGCAGGTCGAAGTGCGGGTCGGCGGCGGCGTCGGCCCGGGCGGGGGAGGAGCAGTAGACCACGACCGATCCGCGGGGGCGGCGCAGGGCCATCTCGTAAACGAAGGCCTCGATGCCGCCGGGCTTGGGCGGGAAGTCGTTGGTGATGATCAGAGTTCGCGGCACAGGGCGAGTCTAGGCGCGGCGGGGTCGGCGGGGGGCGTTCCACGCGGGACGGGCCCCGGCGCGGAGCCGGAGGCGGCGGTGCCCCGCGACGGCGCGCGTCGCGGGGCACCGGGGGCCGGCCTCCGGTCAGGGGCGGACGGCGGTGACGAAGTTGGCGCGGTAGTAGTCGTTCAGGGTGACCGTGCCGATGGGGCGGGCCGAGGTGGAGGCGTGCACCATGACGTTGTCGCCCGCGTACAGGCCCACGTGCTCCGGGCCGCTGCCGCCGGGGTAGAAGAACAGCAGGTCGCCGGGCTGCTTGTTCTCCCAGGAGACCCGCTGGCCCGCGTTGACCTGCTGGTATGTGGTGCGGGGCAGACTGACTCCGGCGGCGGCCCAGGCGGCCTGGGTCAGGCCGGAGCAGTCGTAGCCGCCGGGCCCGGTGCCGCCCCAGACGTAGGGCTTGCCGATCTGGCCGTAGGCGAAGTCCAGAGCGCTCCTGGCGTTGCCCGAAGCGGGGCCGGTGTAGCTGCCGCCTCCGCCTCCGCCGCCGCTGCCCCCGCCGCCGGTCTGGCCGCCG
>NZ_LEKI01000265.1:0-4260 GCF_001029525.1 Nocardiopsis sp. RV163
GGGCTAGGACGGGGACTGCCCCGGCCCCGCACGGGGGCGGACCGACCCTAGAAGACCCTTCCCGGCCTGGTGCGGTCGGCCAGGGCGGCGAAGCGGAACGTGTTCACGGGATGGCTGGACAGGAGGTTGACCAGCAGCACGAAGAAGCCGGTGTCGGTGCGGGCGCGGGCGGCGATGTCGTAGAAGTCCACCGCCGGGTACAGGTACTTGCCCGCGGCGAGCACCCGCAGCCCCTGCATGCCCTCGGGGCAGAAGGCGTGGGCGTGGTTGTCCGCGGTGTACTCCTGCGCGCGGCTCAGGCTGGTGCCCACGCCGGGGATCACGTTGGCGACCGAGATCCCGAACTGGCGCCAGAACGACGTGTGGCCCGCCGCGATGTGGCCGACCTCGTGGCCGATCACGAACCGCAGCGTGTCGTTGTCGGCCAGACGGTCGCCCACCTCGAACAGATCGCTGGTGACGGCCACGTAGCGCCGGAAGCCGTGCCCGGAGGCGAACGCGTTGAGCTCGCCGTTGCCCAGCACGACGTAGGCCTCGGGCACCCGCTTCATGCGGAACGCGGCGGCGGCCTCGGCGACCATCCGGTGCGCCTCGGGGAACTGGTGCTCGGTGATGCGCACCCCGTTGACCCGCTGGCGCGCGTAGAGCTGCCCGCGCACGAAGTACACGAGCGCGGGGATGCTCAGCAGGAGCAGCGGCTGGTTCGGCTCACCCGAGTAGGCGCGGCTGACCGCGCCCACCACGGCGAGCAGGGTCACCCCCACGCACACGACCAGAAGGGGGATCTCCCGGGGATGGCGCAGTCGGCGTTCCCCCATCCGTGCTCAGAGGCGGTACTCGGAGCCGGGACGGTCGTCGTCGGGGGGCGGGGGCGGACCACCGTAGGAGGGGCCGGACGGCGGGCGCGGCCGGTCGTCCTCCTCCAGCAGCGCGGCCATGTCCGCGGACAGCGTGGACTCCTCGGTCTTGCCGTCGCGCCACTCCTGGCGGTGCTCCTCGTCCTGGGCCTCCATCACGGCGTCCATGTCGGCCTCGTGGGTGGACTTGGCCCGGTCCCCGTCCGGCGCGGGCCACGGGGACCGGGGCCGGTCCTCCTCGGGTTCGGGCCAAGCGGTCCGCGCCCTGTCCTCGTCCGGGGCCGGCCAGGCGGTCCGGGCCCGGTCCCCGTCCGGGACGGGCCAGGACGAGTCGGGGTAGGCGCTGTCGTAGGCGTCGTTGGGCGCGTCCTCGGCCGCCGCCTTCGGGCTGTCGTCGCCCAGGTAGGACAGCGCGGCCACGGTGATCGCGGCCAGCCCGGCGCGCAGGGTGGGTTCCCGGGCGGGCGCGAAGAACGGCGAGTGGGTGCTGGGGACGTTGCCCATCTTCTCGTACGGGGTGTCGCCGGGGGCGGCCTCCCACACGTCGTGGGGGGTGGCGCCGACGAACCAGAACACGTAAGGGATCGGCTGCGGGTCGCCGGGCAGGCCGAAGTAGCCGAAGTCCTCCGTCGCCGGGAACGGGTCGGGCAGGTGGATGACGTACTCGTCACCGAAGTAGGCGTGGTGGGCGGCGGCCACGTCGGCTGTGCTCTGGGGGTCGTTGCGGGTGACGCCCGCGCCCTGGAAGCGCTCGATCTCGGGCTCGCGGGCGGCTCCGGAGGCGGCGGCCTCGGCGCGCACGATCCGCTCGATGGCCGCTTCGAGCTGGTCGGACACGTTGTCGTTGAGTGCCCGGGTGTTGATCTCCAGGTAGGCCTCGTCGGGGATGATGTTGGCCTTGGTCCCCGCCTGGATCCTGCCGACGGTGAGCACCGCCATCTCGCTCGGGCTCACTTCGCGGGAGACCACGCCCTGCAGGCGGGTGACGATGCTCGCCGCGATGAGGACCGGGTCCACGGTCGTGTTCGGCTGGGAGGCGTGGCCCCCCTCCCCGTACACGCGCACGCGGTAGGAGTTGGAGGCGCCGAGGACGACCCCGGCGCGGTGGGAGATCAGTCCGGCGGGCTGCGGGCCCAGGTGCTGGCCGAGGATGACGTCGGGGCGGCCGAAGCGGTCGAACAGCCCGTCCTCCAGCATGGCCTGCGCCCCGTCGAGGGTCTCCTCACCCGGCTGGGCGACGACCATCACGGTCCCGGCCCACTCGTCGCGGGTCTCCGAGAGCAGGTCGGCGGCGCCCACCAGGCAGGCGGTGTGGGCGTCGTGCCCGCAGGCGTGCATGACGGGGACCTCGGCGCCCTCGTCGTTGGCGGCGCGGGCGGTGCTGGCGTAGGGCAGCCCGGTTTTCTCCTCCAGCGGGAGCGCGTCCATGTCGGCGCGCAGCATCACCGTGGGACCCGGTCCGTTGCGCAGGATACCGACCACGCCGGTTCCCCCGACGCCCTTGTGGACCTCGTAACCCGTCCGGGTGAGCCACTCGGCGACACCGCTGGCGGTGCGGTGCTCGGCGTGGGAGAGCTCGGGGTTCTTGTGCAGGTCGACGTAGAACCCCTCCACGAGCGGGAAGAGCTCGTCGAGGAGTCGCATGACCACGTTCCCGTGCTGAGCGGCACGGTTGGGGTCCACCGCGTGCGGCACGGCTTCCACCGCCTTCTTCCGTATTATCGACCGGGTCGGAACCGCCCGTCTGACGAGAGCAGCCTAGCGGCGCGTCCGCCGCGGCCACACAGTCAGCCGCGCGACCTCCGCGGGCCCTGTCCGGAGCAGGCCCGGACCGTCACCCTCCGTAGAAGGCGGTGGCGCGGATGGGTTAGTGTCTGCACACGGAAAGCTACCCCCGGCCGAGCCGCTCGTGTCACAGACGTTTCACGAGCACCACCCTCACCTCAACCGAGGCAGGACTCCGGCATCTTTCCAGCGATCTCCGGAGAACCGCTGGCATACTTTGCTACATCACAGTAAGGTAACGCAGCACATGTTCACTCATCCGACCTTACGGTGTCCCCCTCGCGCCCCACGCGGCACCGCGCCACCCGCGTCCCGGCCCCACGGTCGGCCCGCGGGCCGCGTGCACGGCCGGAAGAGAACACACACGTCCCAGAAGCAGATGATCTCGGAGTCCACTCGTGGCCTCATCCATGACCAGTCCGGCATCCCAGCGTCAGGAACCGGGGCACGGCGCGGTCGCCCCCACCACGGCCGCCCCGGGTCCAGGCCGTGACGCCCGTCTGGACAATGCCAAGTTCGTCCTGATCGCCCTGGTCGTCGTCGGCCACGCGATCGGCCCACTACGCGATTACGGGCCCGCCAGCGCCCTCTACTACTGGATCTACTTCTTCCACATGCCCGCGTTCATCATGATCAGCGGCTACCTCTCGCGGTCCTTCGACGCCTCGTCGAACCGCGTCGAGAAGCTGGTCCTGTCGCTCGCGGTGCCCTACCTGGTGTTCTGGACCATCCACCAGTCCATCTACGCGGTCGAACGCGGCGGCCTGCCGGAGTCCATGTCGGTGCTCCAGCCGACCTACGCCCTGTGGTTCCTGGTCGCCCTGTTCGTGTGGCGCCTGAGCGTACCGGTCTGGAAGCGGCTGCGCTGGCCCGTGCTCATCGCGGTGCTCATCTCCGTGTTCGGGGCCACCGCGAGCCTCGGGGAGACGCTCTCCCTGGGCCGCGTGGTGAGCTTCCTGCCGTTCTTCGTCCTGGGACTGAGCCTGCGCCGCGAGCACTTCGCCTACCTGGACCGGCTCTGGGTGCGGATCGCGTCCGTGCTGGTGCTGGGGGTGACGGCGGCGCTGGCCGTGCCCATCTCCGAGCAGATGAGCCGCTCCTGGCTCTTCTGGACCAACAGCCTCACCGACCGCGAGATCGACCCGATCCTGCCGAGCCTGGGCGTGCGGGTCGGCTTCATGGCCCTCGCGCTGGTGATGTCCTTCGCGGTCCTGGCCCTGATGCCCAAGCAGCGCACGTGGTTCACCTCCCTGGGGGCCTACACGCTGTACGTGTACCTGGGGCACTCGGTGGTGATCGTCCTGTTGCAGGCCTCGCCCTGGTACAGCCTGATGTCCGGGGCGACGGAGATGGTCGTCACGGTACTGCTGGGCGTGGTGCTGACGCTGCTGCTGTGCACCCCGTGGGTGCGCGCGGGCCTGCGCTGGGCCGTGGAACCGCAACTGACGTGGTTCCTGCGCCAGGACTCGGCGGTGCGCGCGCCGAACGGCGCCGGGAAGGCCGACGGCGCCGAGAAGGCCGACGCCACCGGGAGGGCCGGCGGCGGACGCGAGAAGGAGAAGGCCGGGGTTTGACCCGGCTTCCGTGCGAGGGGCGCGGCGTACACGGGAGGGGCGGG
>NZ_LEKI01000266.1:0-4197 GCF_001029525.1 Nocardiopsis sp. RV163
CCTATGAGGGCAACCCGCGCAACGGTTACAGCATGAGCGGTGCGCTGCCCGACGCGCCGGTCTCGGGTCACTGGTTCTCCGCGCAGTTCCAGGAGTTGCTGGCCAACGCCCACCCGCCCGTCCAGTAACTCCCCCCAGATCTCGGCTCCCTTCCGAGACCGGGCGCCCGTCCACCCCCCGGGGGTGGGCGGGCGCCCGCCGTGCGCGGGCCCTGGGATCATGGGACGGGGCTCCGGTCGGCGCGGCCCCGGACACCGGACCCGGGAGGAAACGCGTGGCGGCACCGCTGGAGACCGACACCGTCGTGGTCGGACTGGGAGCCATGGGGGCGCAGGCCCTGTGGCGCCTGGCCCGGCGCGGTGTGGACGTGATCGGGGTCGAGCAGTTCACGCCCGGACACGACCGGGGCTCCAGCCACGGCGAGTCCCGCATCATCCGCACCGCCTACATGGAGGGCGCCGCCTACGTGCCGTTCGTGCGGTCGGCCTGGCGCGCGTGGTCGGAGCTGGAGGAGGCCTCCGGGACCCGGCTCGTGGTGCGGACCGGCGCCCTCATGCTCGGCGCGCCGGACAGCCCCGCCGTCACCGGGTCGGTCACCGCCGCCGAACACCACGGCCTCCCCCACCAGGTGCTCTCCCGCGACCAGGTCTCCGAGCGCTTCCCCCAGCACGTGCTGCGCCCGGGTGAGGTGGGCGTCTTCGAGGAGGACGCCGGTGTGGTCCTGCCCGAGGCCGCGATCACGGCGGCCGTACGGCTCGCGCGGGAGGCGGGCGCGCGGGTGCTCACCGGAGCCCGGGCGACCCGCGTCGTCCCCGACCCGGACCGCCCCCGTGTGGTGGTCGGGGACACCGTGCTCCGGGCCCGCCGGGTGGTCGTCACCGCCGGGTCCTGGCTGCCGCGGCTGGTGCCCGAGGTGGCGGAGCTGGGCGGCGGCCTGCGGGTGGAGCGGCGGGTGCTGGGCTGGTTGCGCACCACGCGGGACCCGTCCCCGCACGCGCACGGCCCGGTGTTCGCCCGGGACGGGGACGACTGCACGTGGTACGGGTTCCCCAGCATGGACCGCGGGCGGACCGTCAAGATCGGCGTGCACGCCGAGGCCCCGGGGAACAGGGGCGAGGGCGCCCAGTGGGGCGAGTCGGTCGACCCCGACGCGGGGCCGCGGGAGCCCGACGCCGCCGACGCCCGGCGGCTCGGACGGCTGGCCGCCGGGCTGCGCGGGGTCGCCCCGCTCCCCGAGCGCATGGCGTCGTGCATGTACACGATGACTCCGGACGAGCACTTCGTGATCGGGCAGCGCCGCGAACTGCCCGGGCTGGTGCTGGCGGGGGGCTTCTCGGGGCATGGCTACAAGTTCGCCTCCGCGGTCGGGGAGGCGCTGGCCGACCTCGCCCAGCACGGGCGTACGGAGCTGGCCGTGGACCTGTTCGACCCGCACCGCTGGGACTGAACCGGGCGGTTCGCGGGCGGCCGGGCCCCGGGGCGGGGAGCGGCCGGCGCGCACGGGCGTGCGATCATCGCTTCCACGCGCGGCGCGAGCGCGGCCTCACCGCCCCTCCCTCCGGAAGGACCGCCATGAACAGTCCCACCGTCCCGCGGACCGCGCTCGTCACGGGCGCGTCGTCGGGGATCGGCGCCGCCGTCGCCGCCGAGCTGGTCCGCCGCGGCTACCGCGTGTACGGGACCAGCCGCGACCCCGGGGCGGTGGCCGAGCCGGTCCGGGGCGTGGAGTACCTGGCCCTGGACCTGGCCGACGGGGCGTCGGTCGAGGCGTGCGCGGCCGCCGCGGGCGACGTGGACGTGCTGGTCAACAATGCCGGGGAGAGCCAGAGCGGGCCCTTCGAGGAGCTGCCGCCGGAGGCGGTGGAGCGGTTGTTCCGGATCAACGTGTTCGGCGCGGTGCGGCTCACGCAGCTGTTGCTGCCGGGGATGCGCGCCCGGGGGTACGGGCGCGTGGTGATGGTGGGTTCGATGCTGGCGAGCTTCCCGCTGGCCTACCGGTCCTCCTACGTGGCCTCCAAAGCGGCGCTCAAGGGGTTCGCGAACGCGCTGCGCGGCGAGGTGTTCCCGTACGGGGTGGGGGTGGCCACGGTCGAGCCGGGTTCGATCAACACCGGCATCAGCGAACGGCGGACCCAGTACCTGCGGGAGGGGTCGCCGTTCGCGCCCGAGTACCGCACCATGCTCGGGGCGCTCGACGCCAACGAGGCGTCGGGGATCGAGCCGGGGGCGGTGGCGCGGACGGTCGTGCGCGCCGTCGAGGCGGACTCGCCCCGGCCGTTCTACGCGGTGGGCAGCAACGCCCCGGTGGTCTTCGCGCTGCGGCGGCTGTTCCCGCGCTCGCTCGTCCTGCGCGTGGTCGCCCGCAGGCACGGGCTGTAGCCGCGGGGGCGCCCGGGCGCCCGGACCCGCCGTGCCCGACGGGTTCCGGCGGCGTGTCCCCGGTGCCGGATAGGTTGTCCCGGCCACAGGACACCGAGCGCCCCGGGCCCTCCCGGGACGGGGGACAACGACGGAGCCACCGTGAGACAGCAGGTCCACTTCATCACCCTCGCGACGGCCGACCTGGACGCCGCCCGCGCGTTCTACCGGGACGGGCTCGGCTGGGAACCGCTCATGGACGTGCCCGGGGAGATCGTCTTCTTCCAGGTCGCGCCGGGGCAGGTCCTGGGCCTGTTCGACGCGGAGAAGTTCGACCGCGACCTGGGGCGGCCGTCCGGGGCGGCCGGGGTGTCGGGGCTGACGCTGTCGCACAACGTCGACGGCCCGGAGGAGGTCGCGCGTACCGTGGACGCCATGGCGAGGGCGGGTGCGAAGGTGCTCAAGCCCCCGCGACGGGGTGAGTTCGGCGGGGTCTTCCACGCCCATGTGGAGGACCCCAACGGCGTGGTCTGGGAGATCGCGCACAACCCGGGCTGGCTTGTGCAGGAGGACGGCCGGGTCGTGTTCGGCTGAGGCGCGGGCGCCCGCCGGGCGGAGGGGCGGGCGGGTCCCCGGCGGCGCCGGGCGGTCGAGGCCCTGTGCCCGGGCCGGTTCACGGTTCCAGGGGGCGCAGGCGGATGTCGTGGCCCTCGGAGTCGGCCGCCGCGAAACGCAGCAGCCGTGTGCCCTCCTCGGTGACCGCCTCCTCCTCGGTCGGGGTGAGCGGTGCGAACAGCCGCACGTCCAGCACGGCGGGGCCGCCGCGCCGGGTCCGCTCGATCCGCCACAGCCCGCGCACGAACCCGTCCACGGTCAACGGCGGCTCGACCACGATGTGGGGGCGCTGGTGGTCGGCGACGACGCGGGAGCGGTCGTCGTAGGAGACGAGCACGTTGTCGAGCAGCGCCAGGAAGCGGACCGGCGCGGGCGTGTCGGGGTCGGGACGGGGCGCGTCGGGCAGGTCGAACAGCTCGCGGCCGTCCGGGCCGCGCAGGACCCGCAGCCGAGGCCTCAGCCCCTCCACGACCGCGCGCACGCGGGTCGTCCCGCTCCAGGCCTGGACGTCCCTGGCGGTGGCCGGGCCGAACGCGGCGAGGTAGCGGAGCACGAGGGTGTCCGGGGAGGGCTCGGCGGCCAGCGGCGCGCCCAGCCACTCCTCGGCGAGGGTGAAGGGCGTGGTGCCGCGCCGTCCCCACGTGCCGTCGGGCGGCGGGTGCAGCACGGGCAGGAGCCCCTGGACGGAACGGGCCAGGGCGGTGGGGGCGCGTCCGGGCCAGCGCTCGGCCAGGGCCCGGCCCAGGTCGGGGCGGGTGAGCCCGCCGTCGGCGAGCAGCGTGCGCGCGGCAGCGGCGAGCTCGGCGGGGTCGACACCGGGCAGGTTCCGGCCGAAGGCGCCCTTCTGCCAGCGGGTCAGCACGGGGTGCAGGGTCGGGCGCAGCCACAGGTAGTCGGCGGCGGTGACCAGGTGCTGGGTGCCCCGCAGGAGGGTGGCGCGCACGACGTCGCGGCTGCGCAGGAGCCCGGTGAGGTCGTCGATCCGGAAGTCCCGGACACGGGACCACAGGCCCACGTAGGGCGGTTCGGGGTCCTGCGCCTGGAGTCCGACGAGGTGGTGGACGACTTCTGCGGCGGTGTGGTCGGTGGTCCGGTCGAGGAGCAGTTGGCGGGACAGGGTCGCCCGGTTGAGGGCGCGGCGGTCGAGCGCGGTCATGGACGCGACCCTAGGAGGGGTGGAGGTCATCTGCTGTCCTCCACTCGACGGCCGGGGCGGGGTTGCCG
>NZ_LEKI01000267.1:0-4191 GCF_001029525.1 Nocardiopsis sp. RV163
GGCGGGTCCCCGCCGCTATCGATTCGGCCCCTGGGGTCGCGTTCCCGCCCCCACCAGGCAGGAGGGTGCGCCGGGAGGGCGAAAGCGGGGCTTAGCGGATGTTTTTCGCCCCCGGCGGGCGTATATAGAGACACACCCGAAACAGTCAGCCTGGAGTGCTCCAGGTCACATGTGCCACACTCGGCGCACCGGACGATGTTTTGGGATCGGGGTGGCCCCCGGACGCCGGAGGTGGTTCGACCTCAGGTCAGCGGGGAATCTTGACGTGGACCGACGCGTTACACCCCGCGAGACCGCACAAGCGCCTGGAGGCACCCACACGATGGCCGAGCGAGCACTTCGCGGCACCCGGCTCGGGGCGACGAGCTACGAGAACGACCGCAACACCGACCTGGCTCCGCGGCAGGAAGTCACCTACGACTGCACCCGGGGCCACCGCTTCTCGGTCACCTTCGCGACCGAGGCAGAGATTCCCGCCGAGTGGGAGTGCCGTTTCTGCGGCGACCGCGCCCTGCGGCGGGACGGCTCCGGCGAGGAGCCCAAGAACGCCAAGCCCACGCGCACCCACTGGGACATGCTGCTGGAGCGCCGGAGCATGGAGGACCTGGAAGAGGTCCTCGCCGAGCGCCTGGCCCTGCTCCGCGCCCGCCGCCGCGAGGAGGCGGCCAAGGTGGAGGAGATCGCCAGGCAGCGGCAGAGCGCCTGAGCACCCGCGACACACGGGGGCGGCGGACACGGTCCGCCGCCCCCGTCGCCGTGTCGGCCCCCGGCGGGACCCGGGCCGCGCGAAGACGGCCCGCGCCCCCTCCGCGGCGGACCCGGCGCGGACGCTAGTCCCGCTGGAAGGGGTCGCGGGTGATGCCCACCAGCTCTTTGACCGAACCGATCACACGGGTGGGGCGGTAGGGGAACTGCTCGGCGGTCTCGCGCTCGGAGATGCCCGAGAGCACGAGCACGGTCTGGAGGCCCGCCTCCAGACCGCTGAGCACGTCGGTGTCCATCCGGTCGCCCACCATCAGGGTGTTCTCCGAGTGCGCGCCGATCCGGCGCAGCGCCGACCGCATCATCAGCGGGTTGGGCTTGCCCACGAAGTAGGGGCGGCGGCCGGTGGCCTTCTCGATCAGCGCGGCGACCGCGCCCGTGGCGGGCAGCGGGCCCTCGGCGCTGGGGCCGGTCTCGTCGGGGTTGGTGGCGATGAACCGCGCGCCGCCGCGCACCAGCCGGATCGCCCGGGTTATGGCCTCGAAACTGTAGGTGCGGGTCTCACCGAGCACCACGTAGTCGGGGTCGCGCTCGGTCATCACGTAGCCGACGTTGTGCAGGGCTGTGGTCAGGCCGGACTCGCCGACGACGTAGGCCGACCCGTTGGGGCGCTGGGTCTGGAGGAACTGGGCGGTGGCCAGGGCCGACGTCCAGATCGACTCCTCGGGGATGTCCAGGCCCGAGCTGAGCAGACGCGCACGCAGATCACGGGGGGTGTAGATGGAGTTGTTGGTCAACACCATGAACGGAATCCCGTTCTCGCGCAGCTCCGCGATGAGCTCGTCCGCGCCCGGGATGGGGTGCTGCTCGCGTACGAGCACGCCGTCCATGTCGAATAGGTAGTTCCACTCGTTGCTCACGTGCCCATTGTGCCGTCAGGGGCAAGGAGCGCGCCATTCCCACCCCCTGGTAGGCGAGCACCCTCACACCGGTCCGGCCCCGGCCGCGGGCTCCTCCCCGGGGAAGCTCCCCTCCGGGCGCGGGGCGACCGGCCCTCCGGGTCCGGCCCGCACGCGCTCGGTCTCCGCCTCGGGGTTCCCTCCCGCCGGTGCCGCTGGGTCCTAAGACGTCCCCGAGGCGGCTCGGCTTGGCGGGCGGGCGGAGGCCGCGCCCGGGCTCAGATCGGCGGCCAGGGCACCGCGGGCCAGTCAGGCGCCGGGTAGGGGTGGATGCCGTGCCGGATGAGCAGGTCCACCCGGCTGCGCACCGCGTAGGCCTCCGGCCCGGTCAGGTGCCGCGCCAACTCCTCGGACAGGGCGCTGTCCGCGTCGGCGAGCTGGTCTCGCACCGACCCCAGGGCCTCCAGGGCGTCCTGGGGCAGCGGCTGGCCCTGCCACTGCCACAGCACGGTGCGCAGCTTGTAGTCCTCGGCGAGGGAGACCCCGTGGTCGCAGCCGTACAGGTGGCCCCCGGGGGTTGGCAGCAGGTGGCCGATCTTGCGGTCGGAGTTGTTGATGACCGCGTCGAACACCGCCATGCGGCGCAGGTCGGTGTTGTCGGTCTCCCGCGCCAGGGCGATCAGGTCCACGGTGGAGTCGCCGTGCACCCACAACTGCACCATGCCCTCGCCGAACGGGCCGTCGCGGTGCACGGTGGGCGGGACGATCCCCCAGCCCAGGGCCTCGGAGACGGCGTGGGCGCTCACCTCGCGCCCGGCCAGGGTCCCGTCGGGGAAGTCCCACAGCGGCCGCTCCCCCGCCACCGGCTTGTACACGCAGGCGGCCGAGCGCACGCCGTCGGAGACGGTGCAGTACAGGGTGGCGTTGGAGGCGGCGGTCAGCCGCCCCTCCACTGTGATCTCTCCGGCGCGGAGCAGGTCGAGCCCGACGGACGGGCTGAGGCCGTCGAAGGCGTCGGCCGTGTCCCTCATCGCGGGCCCCCGGGTCTGCGCGCCCGGCGGCCCGCCGGTGGTGTGCTCATCGGCGCGCTCAGACGAGGCTGTCCGGTCGGTAGCCGTTCTGGCGTACGCAGATGTGGCCGCTGGGGTCGAGCGGGCGTCCGCACAGCGGGCAGTCCGGGCGTCCGGCGGCGACCACCTTCAGCGCGCGTCCGGCGAAGGAGCGCGCGGCGCCGGGGGTGAGGTAGACGCGCAGGACGTCGCGGTGGGCGGGGGCCTCCTCGGCGAAGACCTCCAGCTCCTCCTCGTCGTCCTCCAGCAGGTCCTCACCGGCGGTCTCGTCGATCTCCTGGGCCTCGATGATGACGCGTGCGGCCTCGGCGTCCCAGGCCAGGGCCAGGGTGCCGACCCGGAAGTCCTGCTCGATGGGCTGCTCCAGAGGAGCGTCGTCCTCGGGCGGAGCGGTGTCCTCCGGCGGGGAGCCGAAGCGCCGGTGCACCTCTTCCAGTAGTTCCTCGATACGGGTGGCGAGCGCCTCGACCTGCGCCTTCTCCAGGACCACGCTGGTGATGCGCCCCTCGCCCACGGCTTGGAGGAAGAAGGTGCGGTCTCCCGGCTGGCCCACGGTCCCCGCGACGAACCGCTCCGGCGGATTGAACTGAAAGACGGGCATGCCAAGAACCTTACGGGATGCGGGCCTCCCGGTGCCAAACCTGCCGGAAGCGCTGGTGGACCCGGTCGGGGCCGCGGGGCCCGGCACCGGGCGGGTGCGCGCCTCGGTGCCGTGGCGTGGGCCGTCGAGGCCGCCGGTCCGTCCCCGCGGAACGGGGCGGTCAGGGGGCGTCGGCGGCGGTCTCCCGGGAGCCCGCGCCGCCGCCCACGGCCGCGTCGCCGCTGGCCTCGGCGGGGGTCGGCAGGCTCGCGGTCAGGCTCTCCCCCGTGTCGTTGAGCTTGTTGAGGAAGGGACGGGTGCGCGTGTAGGTGATGGAGGTGACCGAACAGGGGTCCACCCGCAGCCGCTGGAACAGGTCGAGGTGCATGCCGAGGGCGTCGGCGACGACGGCCTTGATGATGTCGCCGTGGCTGCACACCACGTACACGGGCGGGTCCTGTGGGACGGACGGAGCGCCCGGGGCCGGGTCCCCGGTTGGCGCCGTGAGCAGGCGGGCGTTCCAGTCGCGCACGGCCGCGACCGCGCGGGCCGAGGACTCGGCCAGGGCCTCCCCGCCGGGGAAGCGCGCGGCGCTGGGGTGGTCCTGCACCACGCGCCAGAGGGGTTCGTCGGACAGTTCGCCGAGGCCGCGACCCGTCCATGAGCCGTAGTCGCACTCCACGAAGCGCTCGTCGGTGGTGACGGGGACGCCGAGCTGCCCGGCGACGGCCTCAGCGGTCTCCTGGCAGCGTTCGAGCGGGCTGGAGACCAGGGCCGCCGGTCGGAGCCCGGTGAGCCGACCGGCAAGGTGCGCGGCCTGGACGCGGCCGGTGTCGTTGAGGTGGACGCCCTGGGCGCGCCCCGCCAGGCGGGGGCCGGTGGCGTCGGTCATCCCGTGCCGGATGAGGAGGAGGGTGACCGCCTCGGGTGCGGGCGGTGG